>JBDTTZ010000129.1:0-2637 GCA_040008015.1 Gemmatimonadota bacterium | reverse complement strand
TCCGTTTACCCCCGCACTGTCATTGCGAGGCGCGCAAAGCGCGCCGAAGCAATCCGGTCGAAGTGGCACCAGGCCTCGCAATGACGGCCGGTAGGGCGGGATCGGCGCCTCCGGCGGGCCCGCCGCGTCAGCGGCCTCCGTTTACCCCCGCACTGTCATTGCGAGGCGCGCAAAGCGCGCCGAAGCAAACCCGTCGCGGTTACGCCTTGGTCGATCCCGTCGCGGTTCCGCGCGGTCGATCCTGCCGGCCGCACCCGGATTGCTTCGGCCGCTTACAGCGGCCTCGCAATGACTACCGGTAGGGCGGGATCGGCGCCTCCGGCGGGCCCGCCGCGTCAGCGAGGACGCCTAACGCGGCATACTCTTCCTCCCTGGCATGGTGATCGAATCATACCTTGCGCGCAGCCGGTCGATGTTCGGCTGCATTGAATCGACGGCGCTCAGGTCTCGCTCTTCAAAGGGGTCCTGACCGATGTCGTAGAGCATCTCGCTGCGCTCGCCGGTTCGCCGGTCGATGATGAGCCTGATGTAATGCAGGCGACCGTCAAGAAGAGATCCCATCCCCTGGGCAGTGGGCGCGAATTCTTCAATCAGCCGGGCCTGTTCACTCAACTCCGAGATCAGCGGGTCGCCGGAAACGGTGCTGTCCAAACCGCTGCTCCAATAGCGGGCAAGTGACTTTCCGGGAAATGGGGAGTCCACGGCAACTCCGGCCAGGTCTACCACCGTTGCCGGCATATCACTGAGACTCACCGGGGTGGTGATTCTGAGTCCCGCGGGAATGCGCTGGGTGCCGAATACCAGCAGCGGCACCCGCAAGAGTTGAGCGTACAGGCTGTTGGAGTGGTAAAACAGGCCATGTTCGCCGAATTGTTCTCCGTGGTCGCTGGTCAGGATGACGATCGTATTCCGCAGGTTGGGGTCCCGATCGAGCGCATCGAAAAGGCGGCCCAGTCGATCGTCGAGATAGCTGATCGTTCCGTCGTAGGCATCCGCCAGGATTCGGCCGGCCTCGTCGGGGAGTTTTCCCCCTGTCCTCAGCATCCGCCGGTACGGCTCGGAAGAGGTGCTGTAGCGGATGTCGAAGGGGGCGGGAGCCAGGTAGGGCTGATGCGCATCGAAGTAATTGAGAAAAGCGAAAAATGGCCGGTCCGTATGACGCGAGGTCCAACGCAGGAAATCGCGGTTGATCTGGTCGGCGCTCTTTCGGCCGGGCTGGCCGAAGATGCCGAGCGCGCCGCCCACATAAGGGAGGCTGAGGAACGTCCGGAAGAGCGACGAGTTGTGGAGCAGGAGTGGTACCGAGAGGGTAAAGTCCTCATAATGGGCGAATCCGCGGGCGAGGCCACTTTCGACCCCAGCATACGCAGTATTCGCCACAAACCCGGCCGTCGCGTACCCCCCCGCGGCCATCACCTCGGCGATGGTGGGGAAGGTGGCGTCAAGCGGGCTGGTATGGTCAGCACTCAATTCATGAGGATAGTGTCCCGTGAAGATGCCGGCATGGGAGGGAAGGGTCCACGGGGCGGTAGAAAAGGCAACCTCGAACAGGACGCCTCGCCGGGCCACGCGGTCCAGGTTGGGCGTGGTTGCGCGACCATAACCGTACAGGCTCAGATTGAAGCCACGAACCGTATCCAGAATGATCACCACAATATTGGGTCCGACCGGTGGGGCGGGCAGCCCAGCAAACCTGCGGTGCTCGATCCACGCGTGCTGTACTGTGGTTCCGACGGCAGCGAGAACGGTGACCGTGATCATCCAGCCGATGGTGCGGTGCACCAGGCGCTCAAAGCCGACGGGATGCGATCTGACCAGGCGCATCGTTTGCAGGGCGATGCCGGCCCCTAACAGCAGCACCGACCAATGATTGAGCCAGGTGAAATTCAACAGAACACTTTCACTGGCCAGAAATGCCGCCACCAGAGCCGCCAACGGAATCCTGGTGGTGGTTGAGCGACTCCAGGCCCAGAGGGCAATGAGCGCTCCCGGCACCAGCAGGATGAAAACATCGACGAAAGGGACCGTCCAGGTGAGCCGATAATCGGCCCAGAGGGTCAGACCCTGATTCATGCCAAAAGTTGGGCGGTGCTGCAGGTACATGCGGTCGGCCAGAATTCCGAGTTCGATCCACGAAGTGATCAGGGCGAACCAGAGAGACAGGAGAATGATGGCGATGGGTTGGCTCCGCACCGCTTCGGGAAATAGTTTGGGATGAGACATGATGTACCCCGATATTTCGGTGGCTCCAGCTCTAGCGACCGAAGCGCCTGCCCCGAGCAGCGCGAGGGGAAGTCCTTGGCAATCCGAGCTCACAATATATCAGCCATCCACCTGGTACGTCGGCGCGATTGACCGCTCCAAGCGCGTGTTAGTGCTGCCCGGCAGAGCCATCCGAGCTGGGGACCCGAAAAGCTGCTGGACTGGCTGGCGTGCCCGGAGCCTGCCCCGAGTGTGCGAGGGGGCAACTCGGTCCTCCGGGCCGCGCATCCTGCATTCTAAAAGTCGTGAGCGGTTGTCGTCTCACCAAAGCGGCGGACAGGGGGTTAGGGCTGAGCGGGGACAGGGGTTAGGATTCCCCACGGCCAGTGGCGCAAGGGTTGCATCTCCAGGTCTTTCCCATGTCATCATCGGTAA
>JBDTTZ010000128.1:0-2340 GCA_040008015.1 Gemmatimonadota bacterium | reverse complement strand
GCTTCCGCGCCGTTCTGGTCCAGGATGGTGCGGCTGTCCACCTTGGACGCGACCCGGAATGCGATCCGGCAGGCAAAGTTGGCCTTGATCAGGCCGGTGATGACGTTCACCGAGGGACGCTGGGTCGCGAGGATGATGTGAATCCCGATCGCGCGGGCCTTCTGGGCCAGCATGGCGAGTGGAGTCTCCACCTCGCCCTGCACCGTCATCATCAAGTCCGCCAGCTCGTCCACCACCATGACGATCAGCGGCAAGGCGCCCTCGGTGTACAGCTCGTCCTGCGCCGGCTCGGGCGGCGTGTCCGCCGGCTCGGCACTGATCGCCGTCAGGGTGAGCTTGGGCCGGGTCGGCATCCGCATCGGCTTGCCTTCTTCCGTCTTGCGGTTGAAGTCGGCCAGGTTTCGCGCGTTGTTGGCATGCAGGAGTTTGTAGCGCCGGTCCATCTCGCCCACGGCCCACTTGAGCACGGTGGCCGCGTCATGATTGTCGGTGACGACCGCATGCCGCAGGTGGGGCAAATCGTTGTACATCGACAGCTCGACCATCTTGGGATCCACCATCAGGAGCCGCAGGTTCTTCTTGCCGTAGCGGTACACCAGGCTGGTGATGATGGTGTTGATGGCGACCGATTTGCCGGAGCCGGTGGCGCCCGCTATCAGCAGGTGCGGCATCTTGGCGAGATCCGCGATGACCGGCTTCCCTTCCAGGTCGCGTCCCAGCGCGACCGGCAGCACCGCGCGCGACTGCTGCCACTCTTCGGTCTCGAACAGCTCGCGCAGCGTCACCATCCGCGCGACGGGATTGGGAACCTCGACGCCGACAGCGCCTTTGCCGGGGATCGGCGCCACCCGGATCGACGGTGCCCGCATGGTGATCGCCATGTCATCGGCCAAGGCCGCGATCCGGCCCGCCTTGACCCCCGGCGCCGGCACCACCTCGAACTGGGTGACCACCGGACCGGTGGTTCGCCCGGCGATGCTGGCGTCCACCTTGAAGGTCTTGAGTGTATCGATCAGCTTCTGCCCCAGCCGGTCGAGCTGCGCGGTGTCGGCGACGAGATCGGTGCTGGTCGGGGAGACCAGCAGGTCGTTCTGGGGAAAGAGCTCTTCCTCGTCTCCCGTGGCAGCCAATTCCTTCATGGCCACCTTCTTCGGCTTCTTCTCTTTCCGGCTCGCGGGAACCGGCCGCTCGAAGATTTCGTTGTCCTCCGGCTCCGGCTCCGCCGCCTTGGCCGGCTTGCTCAGCAGCTCGGTTACGGGGAGCAACTCGTCCGCCGCGCCCTCGACAGCCTTGCCGCCCTCGAACCGTTTGAGTGGATGCCAGGCGATGGTGATAAGCGTAAGCGCCGAGAGCGCCAGGAACGCGAGCAGAAGACCACCGGCGAATCCCACCAGGTTGTAGATCCCGGTGGCGATGAACCCGGGAATCACTCCGATGGCCCGCGCCGTGAGCGTCCACTGGTCGAGCGGAGGGTCGAACGAGGCGGCGGTCACCCGGGTGAGAATGCCGATGGTGTACGGCACCAGCAGGCTCAAGCCGCCGAGCAGGAGAGCGGCCTGCTTCATGGAGACCCGGGGCGTCCGGTCAAATCCGGCCAGGGCCAAGCCCAGACCGAGCAGCGGGACCCCGACCGCGCCGGCACCGAGCCCGCGCCAGAGCAGTCGCCCTACACCGCCACCGATCGGTCCGGTGATTTCCAGCGGGAGCAGGGTCAGGCCCAGGAAGAGCCCGGCGACGAGAGCGGCGATGGCCCCCAGTCTCCGCCGTGCTTCTTCGCTCATGGGGTCGGCGTCGCGACGGTCACCCGCCGCTCATGGAAGTGGGCCAGGACCGGATAGGCATCGGGGCGCGCCGCATCGGACACATCGGCGGCGAAGCCGAGCTTGATGAGCTCCCGTCCCGCCCGGCTGTAGCGCAGTGGGCGCTCCCAGTTCTCTCCGTAACGGCGCACCAGGTCGAGGCAGGCGATCGCGGCGTCGTTAAGTCCTTTGGCGCTCCGCCGGCCGCCCATCGCGGCCACCGCGAGCCGGCCGGCGCAGTAGGCGTCATCCAGGGAAAAAGCGTTGTCCCGGCCGCAGCACACGATGAGCAGGTCACGATCGCGCTCGAACACTTCGCGGGCCCTGGCGCCCACCAGGCTGAGGTTGGCGGCGGCCGCGGGGTAGATCGCCGTCGCGCCGGCGATGGCCAGCAGCGCCGGGGTGCCGTTGGTCGTCCGCATCACGACCTGTTTGCCCCTGACCGCCTCCGCCGTCATTTCCCGGGGACTGTTCCCCAGCGCGAAACCGGGAATCCGGACGCAGTTCTGCTCTCCCGCCAGCACCACGTCGTTCCCCAGGG
>JBDTTZ010000127.1:0-9152 GCA_040008015.1 Gemmatimonadota bacterium | reverse complement strand
GCTGCCGCGTCGAGGATCAGCGCCGGCCCGCCATCGCCGAGGATCGTGGCCCCGCTGAACACCGGGAGCATCCCGTGCGGCGCCTCGAACGGTTCCACGACGATTTCCTGCTGGCCGAGGAGGGCATCCACCACCAGAGCGGATTGCCGGTCTCCCGACTCCAGGATGATGGCCGGCGGCCGGGCCGACGGGCTGTCGCCCGTGACGTGGAGCAGCTCCCGCAGCCGGGTCGCGGGAATCACCCGGTCCCGCAGCACCAGCGCTTCCTTCCCGCCCAGCGAGGTGGCTTTGCGGGGATCGAACTCGACCGTTTCCGCCACGTGGGCCAGCGGCACCGCGTAGCGTTCCCCACCCACCCGGGTCAGCAACACCCTGAGCACGGCCAGGGTGACGGGGAGCCGCAGCGTGATCGTGGTCCCGTGACCGACTTCCGATTCGATCGACGCCGCGCCGCCCAGGGCGCGGACCTTGTTCAACACCACGTCGATCCCGACCCCGCGGCCGGATACGTCGGTCACCTTGGCGGCGGTGCTGAAGCCGGGCCGGCCGATCACGCGAAGCAGCACGTCGTCGGTCAGCTCTTCATGCACCGACGCCATGATCCCGTCTTTCACGGCCCGCTCGGCGATCTTCTTGCGATCGATCCCGCGTCCGTCATCGGTGACCCGGATCGCGACCCCGCTGCGATCCCGTGCCGCCGCGATGACGATGCGTCCCATCTCCGGTTTGCCCGCCCGGCGCCGGTCGGCCGGCGACTCGATGCCGTGGTCCACGGCGTTCCGCAGCAGGTGAAGCAGAGGATCCCCGATTTCGTCGAGGATCGAGCGATCCAGCTCGATGTCGCCGCCTTCAATGAGCAGGTCCACCCGCTTGCCGAGCTGGCGGGCGAGATCGCGCACCAGCCGGGGATAGCGATCGAAGACCTGCCAGACCGGGGTGAGACGCGCGCCAATGACTTCGGTCTGCATCTCGGTCACCAGCCGGTTGATCCGGGCGCTGACCGCTTCCAGCTCCGGAGTCGGCGCCATCGCCACCACCTCGGCGAGCCGCCCCTTGGCGACGACCAGCTCGCCCATGTGATTCATCAGCGAATCCAGCCGCCGCAGGTCCACCCGGATATGCCGGGTTCCGCCCGCGGCCACCGGGTCTTCCAGCGGCGCCGGAATCGGGGCTTCGCCAATGGAGACGGTGTCCACGTCGCCCGCGCCCCGGATGGCCGCCTCGATGACCGGATCGGTGACGTCGGTATGGAGTCGAAACGAGAAGCGCCCGTCAAAGTCCTGGGATTCGAACGCGGCCGCAGCGGGACGCACACCGCTCACGTGGCCCAGGGCTTCCACCCGCTTCAATGCGATGGCCGCGCGGCCGCCCCGCATCGCCGCGTCCTGGCGAATCGCCACCCGCACCAGCCGTCCCGACGCCGCCGGTATCGCGGCTACGTCGGTCGTCTGCCGGGCCGAGCGAACCGCTCGCATCTCCCCGGTGCGGGACTGGGCCTGCTTGGCGGCCTGGTCCAGTTTCGCAAGGAGCGCGGTGAAATCGAGCGCCTCGTCCCGGCCGGCCACGGCGTCGTCCACCGACTGTTCCAGGGCATCGACCGACTGGAACAGCAGGTCGATCATGTCGCCTTCGGCGCCCGACACCCGCTCGCGCAGCAGCACCAGGAGGTTCTCGGTGCGGTGCGCCAGCTCGGTCAGCCTGGCATAGCCCATGGTTGCGGCCATCCCCTTGAGCGTGTGCATCGCCCGGAAGATGCCGACCACGGGCTCGGTCTCATTAGGAGACCGTTCCAGCTCCAGGAGGAGCCGGTTGCAGACCTGCAGGTGCTCGCGACTTTCCGCGAGGAACAGATTGGCGTAACGGGAAAGATCCATCGCGTCAGCCAAGGACGCGTTGCACTGCCTCGAGCACGCGGGATGGCTGGAACGGCTTGACGACGAAGTCCTTGGCGCCCGCCTGGATGGCCTCGACCACCAGGGCCTGCTGCCCCATGGCGCTGCACATCAGGACCTTGGCGTCGGGGTCGGCCCGGCAGATCTCCCGCACCGCCTCGATACCGCCCATGTCGGGCATGACGATATCCATGGTGACCAGGTCCGGCTTCAGCAGGCGGTACTTCTCCACCGCCTGGCGCCCGGTCTCCGCTTCGCCCACGACTTCGAAACCTGCCTGTGCGAGAATATCGCTGATCATCGTGCGCATGAAGATCGCGTCATCGCATACGAGCACCGTATGACCCACGAAGGTCCTCCTGCCGTAGGTGAGCTTTTTCAGCCCCCGAACACCGGGGCCAGCACGACGTCGGAATCAAGAACCACAAAAACCTGAGAATCCACCCGCCCTACCGCGCGAACCACCTTGGGATCAACCCCGGGAAGGGATCCCCGTTCCTCCAGGGTGCTCGCGTCCACCTGGGTCAGGTCATGGACGACGTCCACCAGGAGCCCAAGCGGGCGGCCGTTGACCTGGAGCAACAGGATAGACGGCTCCGATGGAGGAGTGCTGCTTTCGCGCCCCAGGACCCGGCGACCGTCCACCACCGTGAGCAGTCGTCCGCGCACATTGACGAGTCCTTCGACTCCATTTGGCGCACCCGGGATCCGGGTGGCTGCCATAGCTGGAACGATCTCGCTCACGGCTGAGACAGGCAGGGCGCAGAGGAGATCGCCCACCCCAAAGAGCACGAGAGAAACCCTGGGAGCGTTAGCCATGTCCTTCAAAGAAACCAAGATACCGAAGACTCAGAGGTTCAGCAACGGGATCGGAACCCCAGGCGGCTTCGAGCAGGGGAGCCAAATCGGCAGGCCATTCGGACACAAACTCAACCGGGAGGTCGGTGGCCGGGTGGCGGAAAGATAACCATGCAGCGTGCAAAGCCTGTCGCGGGGCCAGTGCTGCAAGTTGCTGCGCCATCAGGCGACCCTTCCCCGACACTCCGCGACTGGCGTCGGTTCCATAGACCGGGTCACCCAGGATCGCGTGGCCGATATGCGCCAGGTGCACCCGGATCTGGTGGGTGCGACCGGTGTGGAGCTCGAGCCGAAGCAGCTCACACACCGCGAACCGGGCGAGGAGCCAGGCATCGGTGCGGGCGGTCCTGCCCTCGGGAAGCACCGCCATCCGCTTGCGGTCCCGGGGGTGGCGGGCCACCGGCGCTTCGATGGTGAGGGGAGAGGTTTCCAGGTGTCCCCACGCGAGCGCCGCGTAACGACGGCTGACCTTTCGGGCCGCCATGGCGGCGCCGAGCTTCCGGTGAGCCAGATCGGTCTTCGCCACCACCATGAGGCCCGAAGTGTCCCGGTCAAGGCGGTGGACGATACCGGGCCGGCCCTCGGCCCCGCCGGAGAGATTGGTTCCCCGTGCGGCCAGGGCATTGACCAGGGTGTCGTCCCAGTGGCCCGGGGCGGGATGCACCACCAGGCCGGCGGGTTTGTCGATGACCAGCAGATGCTCGTCTTCGAAGACGACATCGATGGGGATTTGGGCCGGGCGGATGGTGCGGGTGGGCTTGTCGTCGGAGACCGCGACTTCGACCTGGTCTCCCCGCTCCAGCGCGCGGGAAGCCCGCGCCACCGTGCCATTCACCTGGACCGACTTGTCGGCGATGAGGCGGGCGGCCTGGGTTCGAGAAATGGCGAGTTGGTCGGCGAGGAAGCGATCGAGCCGTTCCGGTCCGGCCCGGGTGACGGAGAACGTCGAGATCAAGTGAGGGTCGGCGTGCTGACTCGCTCCGGCTCCAGGTCCCGCCGCGCGTCTTCCCGCCACAGCGAAATCGCCAGGGCCACTGCCCCGCAGCTCACCGCGATGTCCGCGACGTTGAAGGTGGGCCAGCGCAACGTCCCCACTCCGATATCGATGAAGTCCACCACGCCGCGGGGGCTGCGGATCCGGTCAACCAGGTTGCCCGCCGCGCCGCCGCAGATGAGCCCCAGCGCCAACTGGCGGAACCGGTCCCCGACCGGCGTATTCCGGGACATCCGGTTCAACAGGACGATGGCGACGATGGCGACGGCAAAAAAGATCCAGCGGGAATAGGGTCCCAGGTGAAGGCCGAACGCCGCGCCGGGGTTGTGGACCAGGCGGAGCTGAAACCACTCGCCGAATACCGACACCCCCGTCGTGCGGAGCAGCATGGCGTCGGCGAGCAGCTTGGTGATGGTGTCGAGCACCAGCACCAGGACGATCGCGGTCCAGAAGATTCGCCGTTCAGCGGCGCTTGGCATCCTCTTCCTTTTCCTTGCAGGTGATGCACAGCCGCGCGTGGGGCAGCGCATCCAGCCGCTCGAAGTTGATCTCGGTGCCGCACTGGTGGCAGAGCCCGAACTTGTCCGGCGTCTTGTACATCCGGCGCAGCGCCTCGTTCACGTGCCAGAGATAGCGCCCTTCCTGGGACGCGAACAGGAACTGCTTTTCCCGCTCCATGGCATCGGTGCCCTGGTCGGCCATGTGGAACGAATAGGAGGACAGGTCGCCGTCGGACGACTGGAGCGTCGCGTTGAACGCGTCGTCGTAGTATCCCAGCTCCTTCATCACCCGTGCGCGCTCCTCGAGGAGGCGCTTCTCAAGATGGGTGAGGTTCTTCTTGTTCATGGGTTCTTCCCTTCGTGGTCTGGTGTGCCGAGTGTCGGCCGGCCATTGTCGTAACGCCGGACAGCGAGGGTCACCTGGTGACCGTCGATGTCCATCGCCTGCTCCAGGTCGGGAGCCGGCAGCGGAGTCCCCAGGATCAACTCCCGGGCCAAAGTTTCTTCCTTGATGAAATCTGCATGGGTGGAAGCCGCCGCGACCACCACGGCATCTCCCCCCACCGCCAGGCGGATCCGGTCGGAGTAATGATAGTCCGCTTCGCGCCGCAGGCGCTGGACCCGGCTCACGATCTCCCGGGCCAGCCCTTCCCGTCGTAACTCGGCGTCCACCGTAACGTCCAGCGCGACGACGTAGGGCCCGTCGCTCTCGACCGGCCAATCGGTCGTGACTTCCCGTTCCACCGTCACGTCCTCCGGGAGGTAGTGCCAGGTCGTCCCGGCCGCGGCGAGATCGGCCGGTTGGCCCGATTCCAGAGCGTGCAGTTGAGCCGAGCTCAGTCCTGCCGCCGCTGCCGCCGCTTTCGGCGTGTCTTTGCCGTAGCGCTTGCCCAGGGAGCGGAAATTGGCCTTGGCCTTGAGACGGACCAACGCGGCATCGGACTCCACGACTTCCACCTGTTTCACGTTCACTTCGCTCTGAAATAGCGCCAGTAGCTCGTCGAACAGCGGGCCATGAACCTGGGCCGGCACCGCGACCCTGGCCCGCGCGAGCGGCTGGCGAACCGGCTGCCTCACGTCGTCGCGCTCCCGCACGGCGCGGGCGATCGAGGACAGCCGCCGCACCGCGTCCATCGCCTGGTGCAGCGCCTCGTCCTCGGACGCTGACGACGGTACAGGGAACCCCGCAAGGTGCACCGAAGTTCCCGCCAGCTGGCGATGCATCCAGTCGGTCATGAACGGCGCCGTCGGGGCCAGCAGGCGGGCGACCGTCGTCAGGATCGTGTGCAGCGTTGCGAGCGGTGCCGGATCCGGGGTGCCCTCGACCCAGAACCGGTGCCGGTTGATCCGCACATACCAGTTGGAGACGTCGTCCACCAGGAAGCGCATCAGCTCCTTGGTCCCCGTGGTGACGTCGTAGTCGTCCAGCGACGCGGTCACCGCCCGGATGGTGACGTTCAGCCGGTCGAGGATCCACCGATCGGAGCGATCCGAGCTTACGGCAGCCTGGCTCGGCGTCCAATCCCCGGCGTAGTCCGCCAGAAACTTGTAGCTGTTTCGAAAGGCGTTGGTGAACTTGCCCACGCTGGGCTGAATCGCCTTGCGATCGAACCGCTTCGTCAGCCACACGTGGCTCGAGGCGGTCAGGTAGAGGCGAATCGTGTCCGCTCCGAACTCGCCGAGCGCCTCCCAGGGATCCACCGCGTTTCCCCGGGTCTTGGACATCTTCTGGCCTTCGGGGTCGAGCACCAGCTCGTTCACGATGACGTTACGATAGGCCGGCCGGTCGAACACCGTCACCGCGATGGCGAGCAATGAGTAGAACCAGCCCCTGGTCTGATCCACGCCCTCGCAGATGTAGTCCGCCGGGTAGTGGCTTTCGAACTCAGCCTGGTGCTCGAACGGGTAGTGCCACTGGGCATACGGCATGGACCCCGAATCGAACCAGGTATCGATAACCTCGGTGGCCCGGCGGAAGGTCCCGCCGCACTGGCACGTCCAGTCGTAGCGGTCGATGAAGGGCTTGTGGGGATCGAAATCGGCCGGAAGCGGCTTGCCCCAGCGCTGGGCGAGTTGCTCGTAGCTGCCGATGACCTGCACGTGCTCGGGGTCCCGGTCGCAGACCCATACCGGAAGCGGAGTTCCCCAGTAGCGATCGCGGGAGAGCGCCCAGTCAACGTTGTTCTCCAGCCATTCGCCGAACCGCTTGGAGCCCATCTCGGGCGGATGCCAGTGAACGCCGCGATTCACCTCCAGCATGCGCTCCTTCACCGCCGTGGTGCGCACGAACCAGGAATCGCGGGCATAGTAGATCAGCTTGCTCTGGCAGCGCCAGCAGTGCGGGTACGAGTGCTTGTGCTGCTCAACGCCCACCAGCCGGCCGCCATCCTTGAGCCGGCGGATGATGAGGTCGTTGGTGTCCTTCGCGGTGACCAGCTTGCCTTCGAGCTCCGGCCCGGTGGTGCCCTGGAAGGTGCCGTCAGGCGCCACCGGGCGGACCAGGGCGAGGCCGTGCTCCTTGCCCGCGGCAAAGTCATCCGAGCCGAACGCTGGCGCCATGTGGACGATGCCGGAGCCATCCTCGGCGGTGACGAAATGACCAGGGATGACGACCGAGTGTTTCTCGCCCTCCGGAAGGGGAACGATGTCGAGCGGCCTCGTGTAGCGCAGCCCGACCAACGTCGATCCGGGAAAAGGCGTCCCGCTCTCCAGCGCAGTGGTGCCGAGGAGATGCTGCAGCTTCTCCGCGCGCGAATTGGCGACGATCAGTTTGCGGCCGGGCTGATCCGACTTCCAGTAGGTGTTGTAATCGAGCTCGGGATGCACTGCCGCCGCGACGTTGCTGGGCAGGGTCCACGGCGTCGTGGTCCACACCACCAGCTCTCTGCCCGACCCATCTTCGAGAGGAAACGTCACGTAGATGGACTTGTCCTCGATATCCTCATAGCCCAACGCCAGCTCGTGGCTGGACAGCACGGTTCCGCAGCGGGGACAGTACGGCAGCACCCGGTGGCCGCGATACAGCAGGTTCTTTTCGTAGAGCTGCGAGAGCAGCCACCACACGCTCTCGACGTAGTTGTTGCTGAACGTGATGTAGGGGTGCTCGTAATCCAGCCAGTACGCGATCCGGTCCGACAGGCCTTCCCACTCGGTCTTGTAGCGGAACACGCTCTCCCGGCACAGGGCGTTGAATTTCTCCACCCCGTAAGCTTCGATGTCCTTCTTCCCTTTGAGCCCCAGCTGTTTCTCGACCTCGATTTCCACCGGAAGACCATGGGTGTCCCAGCCCGCGATGCGGGTGATCGACCGGCCCTGCATCGCGCGGAACCGGCAGATCAGGTCCTTCAGGGTGCGGGAGAAAACGTGGTGGATTCCGGGGCGCCCGTTGGCGGTGGGCGGACCTTCGAAGAACACGAAGGGATCGCCCGTCGCCGTATGCTCCAGGGTGCGCTGGAACAACCCCTCGCGCTTCCACAGCTCGAGCAGGTCCTTTTCCATCGCATCGGCCGTTCCGGCCGGCCACGCGGCGAAACGACTCATCCCACCCGCTCCACGATCGCCTCGAAGAGATCGGTCAGCGCCGGCTCGGCCTTTTGCGCCGTGGCGATGATCCGGCTGATCTCGGCTGGATCCAGCGCGTCGGGCAGGCACATGTCGGTGATGATGGAGACCGCGAGCACCCGCATGCCGGCGTGGATGGCGACAATCACTTCGGGCACGGTGGACATGCCGACCACGTCGGCGCCGATGGTGCGCAGCATCCGGTACTCCGCCCGGGTCTCCAGGTTGGGGCCGGCCACGGCGACATACACCCCTTCCCGCAGCGTCGTCTTCTGCTCCTTCGCCACCTCGCGCGCGATAGCGCGGAGCTCACTGCTATACGGCTCCGACATGTCCGGGAAGCGGGGCCCCAGGCTGTCGTCGTTGGGTCCGGTCAGCGGATTGTCCATCAACAGGTTGATGTGATCGGACAGCAGCACCAGGTCTCCCGCGGCCCAGAGCGGGTGCATGCCGCCACAGGCGTTGGAGATCAGCAGTGTCTTGACGCCCATCGCGCGCATGACCCGGACCGGAAATGTCACCTGCTTGAGGTCATAGCCTTCGTAGCGGTGGAAGCGGCCCTGCATGGCGACCACGGGATGCCCGCCGAGGGTGCCGAGCAGCAGCCGGCCGGCGTGGCCTTCGACCGTGGACACCGGGAAGTGCGGGATGGTCTGGTAGGGGATTTCCGCTTCGACGCTGATCCGCGTGGCCAAGCCGCCGAGACCGGTACCCAGGATGATCCCGACCTCGGGGTGCAGGCTGCTGCGGGTCCGCACGGCAGCGAGCGCTTCAGCGATGGGTTCCTTCAAGGGAGCTCCTGCGGTCATGCCTGGCGCTTTAGTACCATTTCGGTCTGGATCTGGTTCATGGCCTGGGTGTGGGACTGAAGTCCCTCCACCTCGGCCAGCTGCCGCTCGAGCAGCGCGCGAAAGTTGGCGAGGTACGAAGCAAACTGCCGCTGTGCGGCATCGTATCGCTCCCGGATTCCCACCTCGTCCTGCTGGGCCTGGGAGATGATCAACATGGCCTGGGCCTTGGCCTCGCGGATCTGGGCCTCGGATTCCCGGTCGGCCTGCGCCCGGGCGTCGGTGCGGAGCTGCTGCGCGGCAATCAGTGCCTCGTTCATGGCGCGCTCCCGCTCCCGAAACGCCCGCAGCTGCTCCTGCATATTCTTGAGCCGCTCTTCCCACTGGAGCCGCTCCCGCAGCAGGCGCTCGATCTCTTCCGAGACCCTCAGCTTGAACTCGTCCACCTGGACCCGGTTGTAACCGCGGAGCCCGGTCTGGAACTCCTGTGCCCGCACATCGTGCGGCGTCAGATGAAAGGCATCATCGTTCATGGGATTCGCTCTCCGAACAGCAGGGT
>JBDTTZ010000126.1:0-2382 GCA_040008015.1 Gemmatimonadota bacterium | reverse complement strand
TCTGCGGTTAGTACTCTGCGGTTGAAATCTGAGCAATCTGGGTACCAAAAACCCGGCGAGTGTATGAACACTCGCCGGGCGTTGGTCCTTGCCCTGCGCTTGCTTAGGCGCCGAGCTTGGTGACGTTCTCGGCCGCGGGGCCCTTCTGGCCCTGGACCATGTCGAACTCCACTCGCTCACCTTCGGCCAGGCTCTTGAAGCCCTGGGCCTGGATGGCCGAGTGATGTACGAAGCAGTCCTTCTCGCCCCCTTCGGGGGTGATGAAGCCGAAGCCCTTCGCGTCGTTGAACCACTTCACGGTGCCGGTAGTACGTGCCATTACAAACTCCTGTTTGATGTGTGTAATCGGAGTTCCGGCATGGCCGTACGACCCGACTACGAAATGTGGCGTGAACCTGCCCTCACGCTGGGCGGCGAGCGTTCCGAGGCTCAAAAAAAAGAAGCCCCGCGCGAACTCCGGGACCTCTATAGCTCCTTGGAATTGTACTTTCTCGCTGCAATCAACATAACAGGTAGGGCGCAATAGATCAAGTGGGGTACCAGCGCCGGGGCCGGGGCCGGGGTACCTTACTCCACCGCCCGTTGCGGCGGCGTCCCACCCACTCCGACCGAAAGACTCCCCTGTGAAGCGCAATTTCCAGTTCGAAAAGCGGAAGAAGGACCTGGACAAGAAGCAGAAGCGCGAAGAGAAGTTGAAGAAAAAGCTGGAGCGCAGGAACCAGGGCGGCGAGGAGGGAGCCGCCGGTGAGGATGGAGCCGGCGGCGAGACTTCGCCTGTCAGTGAGCTGGAGCCGGGGTCTTCCCCTGGGGACGATCCAGCAGGAGGATGAGCGGGATGCTGCACAGCACGATCACGCCGACCAGCCGAAAGATCTGCGCATAGGCCAGTAGCGAGGCCTGCGCGTTCATCGAGTGATTGATCGCCATCATCGCCCGGGCCTGTGCCGTCGCGGAATCCGGGCTGGTCGCCATGAATCCCTGGGTGAGCGCCGCGATCCGGGCCTGCGCCGCCGGGTCGAACACCGTCACGTGCTCGGAGAGTACCGCCCGGTAGGTGGCCGTGTAATGGGTGAGGAGCGTGGCCAGCGCGGCGATACCGATACTGCCCCCCAGCTGGCGTGACAGGTTGAAGATCGCCGCTCCCTGCCCCAGCGCCCGGCCCCGGAGCCGGGCCAGCGCCGACGCCGTGAGCGGAACGAACATCAGCCCGGCCCCGATCCCCCGAAGCGCCACCGGCCACATCATGTCATGCTTGTCCGTCGCCAGCGTAAAGTGGGAATGGCCGAACATCGCCGCCGACATGATGAGCGCCCCCGCCACGATAAACCACCGGGTATCCACCTTGCTCTGGGTCCGCGCAATCGCCATCATGGCGACCGCACTCCCAATCGCGCCGGGCAGGAGCGCCAGGCCGGTCGTCATCGCATCGAACCCCAATAGCCCCTGGGCCAGCAGGGGGAGAGCGAAAAGACTGCCGTACAGGCTGATGCCCAGCACCGAGCCGAATGCCGCCCCGCCGGCCAGCGATCGGTCCTTGAGAATTCGGAGATCGAGGATCGGGTACTTCACCCGGAGCTCCCACCAGATCATGGCCCCGATCGCCACGACGGCAACGACCGCCAGTACCGCGATCAGCCGGGAATCAAACCACTCATAGTGCTCGCCCCGCTCCAGCACGAACTGCAGCGATCCGATGCCCAGCGCCAGCAGCGCCAGCCCCATGACATCCACTTTGCCCGGTCGAGCCTTGTCCTCCCGGGCATCCTTGACGTAGCTGGTCACCACCAGTGCGGCGATGATGCCCAGCGGCACATTGATATAGAAGATCCACGGCCACTGAAAGCGGTCCACGATGAGCCCACCCAGGGTCGGGCCAAACGCCGGACCCACCATCATCCCGATGCCGAAAATCGCCGACGCCAGGGTCCGTTCCTCCATGGGGAACGCGTCGAACAGGATGGCCTGGGCGGTGGAGATGAGCGCGCCGCCGCCCAACCCCTGGATGATCCGCCAGATGACGAGACTCTCCAGCGAGCGCGCCGCGCCGCAGAAGAAACTGGCGGTCGTGAAGATGATGATGGACCAGATGAAGTAGCGCTTGCGGCCGAAATAGGCGGCCAGCCACCCGGTCATGGGAAGGATGATGACCGCGGCGAGGATGTAGGCCACGCTGACCCAGGCTACCTCGTCCACCGAAACACCAAGGTTGGCGCTGATATGGGAAAGCGCGACATTGACGATACTGGTATCGATCAGCTCGAGGACGCTGCCCAGCGTCACCCCCACCGCCACCATCCACTTTCCGGCGTAGGGATTCTCCACCGGGTGCACCCCGGGCATTGCGATAGCGGTCGCGCTCACCGGCTTTCGGGAGTCCCCGCG
>JBDTTZ010000125.1:0-41822 GCA_040008015.1 Gemmatimonadota bacterium | reverse complement strand
TTCGGCTACTCAAGGAAAAGCCGATGCACGGCTACGAAGTGATCAAGGCGCTGGAAGAGAAGCTGGGGGGATGCTACACCCCGTCCGCAGGCACCGTGTATCCCACCCTGCAGCTGCTGGAGGATCAGGGCTACATCCGGGCGGTCGATACCGATGGGAAGAAGGTGTATCACATTATGCCTGAGGGCGAGGCGTTCCTGGTCGAGCATCGCGATGTGCTGGAGGAGATCTTCGACCGGGTGCGGGAGACGGTGCGGGACTTCGCCGGCGGCGCGATGGGAGAATTGAACGGCGCATTCGGCAAGGTTGCCCGGGCGACGTATAAGCGGGCCTGGCGCAAGGGCCCGGAACATCCCGCGGTCAAGAAGGTCGCCGAGATCCTGCAGCGCACCGCCCTCGAGATCGAACAGGCGTGGGAATTGAACTAGGGAGGTGAATCATGGATTCGCACGGATGGATATTCTGGGCTCTGGCTCCATTTCTCTTGGTCATGTTCTTGCGCAGTCGCCGCCAATGGGGCCATCCCAGCGCGCGACGCAAGATGAAGAAGACCATACAACCGCACATTCGGGCCGCTGCCCGCGGAGCACCGGGCGATCTGGACTACAAGCAGGACGAGGAGCTGGCCGAGCACCGCGAGTACATCGATGAGCTGGAGAAGCGGGTGGCAGAGCTGGAGAACCGGCTGGACTTCACTGAACGGCTGTTGACGGAGCGGCGGGAATCAGGGCTAGAGGAGTCCCGGGGACTGGGCTGAATCCGGATCAGTTTCTTGAAACCAGCTGCTGGCTGTCGTGAAAGTGGCGGCGTGCCAGCCGGAGAATCTCATCGGCATCCTCCGGCAGGTTGGTACGGAGCCAGCGTACCAACCCCTCCCCGGGCGGCAGCCGGGATGGCTGCGAGGGCTCCTGCTCCACGTACCGCTCGCGGATCATCGCGCCGAGCGAGCCCAGGACCTCGTCCATGGCGTGGTGCAGCACCGATTCAAGCTTGTCGTTGGTCGGAAGCAGGTGGGAGTGAGCGCAGAGCACCGCGTCCATCGCGTCACCATGAAAATCAGTCGAAAAAACATCCACCGGATATCCGCAAAACAGGCTGAAGCCGCTCGACTGCAGCAGGCGATTCCAGTATTGCTCCAGGCAGACCGCCTCCGAAAACCGTTTCGCCTTCCACAATACCGCGACAACCTCCCCGAAGGCATGGCGGGCCGCCGTGGCCTTCCCGGTCCGGACCCTTCGCAAGGCTCCCCCGATCACCGATTCGAACCGGTCCCAGTCCGGCTTTCCGCCAACCATGAACTGGGCCATGGTCTTTCCCGCGTCCATCATGACGAGGCGATGCTCCTCCTCGGCGGCGAACGGGGAGATTCTGTGACTCCACAGCTTCCGATAGATGGCGTCGCGGTGCTCGGGCGTAGCAATTATCAGCGCACCGCCCTCTTGCTCCAGGGCTTGGGTCAGAAAGCGGCTCACGTTCTTGATGAAGGAACGGTTGTCGCTCCCGTAGAGCTGAACGAGGTGCCTGGGCCCGACGTGATCCTGAACTGGTGACAGCGACATCAAAAGCCTCGGAGCGCAGTGGTATTCCGAACCTAAAACGCAAACTAGGACATGGTGGACGAAGTTGCAACGATTTCGGCAGGTTATGTCGAATGATCTTACTCACAGCGGAGATGATCAGTCTCGCAGAATCCAGATGTATCGCTGCTACAGTTAGTCTATTCCTAATAGAAACACCCCCCGGGCCCGATATCGAAGCTTTCTTTCTTTTTTCCGGCTGAGTCTGGCCTGGGCGAAGGCGGGGTGATCCGTCGCGCGGGGGCGGGCACGGGGCTTCCGCCGAAGAACCGGCTCAGCTCCATCTGCCTGCCGAAACGAGCCTCGGTCTCGCGAGCCATGCCCGGGGGAAGGGCAGGGTGGAGGACCTCGTCCTTCCATGCGGCCATTCCACCGGACAAGACATACACGCTGGCGTACCCCTGGGCCTTGAGCAGCAGCCAGACGCCTGCGGCGCTCGATTCCGCATCATCGTACAGCACGATGGTGTTCGCCTCCGGCAGCCGGGCCTGGCCCAGTTCGCCCGCTTCCAGCCGCACGGCGCCGGGAATGTGGTAGGAATCGAAAGCAGTCGGGGCCCGTAGATCGACCAGGGTCAGTCCCGCCGTCCCATTCGCCATGATCCGGGCCGCGAGACTCTCCGCCGCGACTAGATCGTGGTGAGCGGGAGATGGCGTCCCGGCAGAGTCGACGGCTGGTCGGTCGGGCACCAGGAGAGCAGACCCGCCGAGTAGCAGCGCGGTGAAACCGAGCAGGCGATTGATCATTCGGGCTGCACCAGCCGGTTTCCCCGGCGCTTTTCGATCCGATCGGCGAGGACGAAACCGCCCAGCGCCAGCATCGTGACGGCCGCAACCATGACACCCGGCCGGACCGAGAGCAGTTCGGGGAGGCTGATCCGCCCCATGCTGGTGCTTTCGGCGAAGGGGCGGATGGAGGGATAGACCTCGCCATAGACCAGTATTCCGGCCATCATGCCGCCGAACACGGCGAGTGCATCGAGCTTACCGCTGGCCACGGCGATGCAGGAGGTGCCCGGGCAATAGCCTCCGATCACGAATCCGGCCCCAAAGAGCAGCCCTCCGACGATCTGGGGCACGAGATAGGTGGGACTCAACAGAATCAGAGAGGTGTCGAGCACCCCGACCTGGCCCAGCCAGAAGAGCCCAAGCAGGGCGGTCAGTATCGCAGTGAACATCACCTTGAACACGGTGAGGTCGTTGAGGTAGAACTGGGATGCCAGCTTCCTCCCGTTGCCGAGGCCTCCGCGCTCGAGGAAAAAGCCGAAGGCGGCGCCGATCAGCACCGCGACGACAAGTCCGGACCCGGGACCCAGGGCTCCGAATTGATAGAACGGCGCGGTCAGGTCCATTGCCGCCTCACCAGATGGGCGACCAGGTACGCGCCGGCGAAAAGCGCCAGCATGAACGCCCAACTCCCCACGTTGAGCAGAGCGCCACCGGTGAGGCCCTGGCCACTGGTGCATCCGCGGGCCAGCCGGGTGGCGAAGCCCATGATGGTTCCCCCGGCGACCGCATTCAGCAGCCGGGGTGACGCTCCGATCCTTCTGCCCGTGATTCCCGGCTTCACCCGGCCGGCCAGCCAGGCCGAGGCGAAGCCACCCAGAAAAATCCCGGCGAGCTCCAGCACCAGCCAGGTATCGAGAGTGCGGACGGGAGTCGCGCCGAGGTAGGGCTGGAAGAATTCACTGCCGGCCGCATGGGCCGGCGCGACGGCCTGCACCCCCGCGCCGACGATCGAGACGACCGCGCCGGACGCACCCACACCGTGGCCCATGGTCACAAATGCCGTGAGCAGAACCAGCCCCACCCCGACGCCGGCCAGGTATGGGTTCATGTACGGTGCGGCGGTGCGACGCTGTCGAACCACGGTCTTCACCGTGGGGCGGTTAACCTCCGTAATAGCTGCCGTAGTCATACCGCATTCCCGTTGGATGATATTCTCCGGAGCCCTGATCGACCGGGTACGTGCCGCTGACGTTCCCGGCGGCGATGGCTCCGAGCGCGGCGGCGATGCGGGTGATGTCTGCCGAGGTGCTGTACGCCCCGATGCTGAGGCGCACCGCGCCGGGTACGTCGCGCCGGTCGCCCGACCGCATCCTGCGCTCGATTTCCCGGGCACCGGTATCGTCAATGCCCAGCAAATGCTTCAGGTAGATCTGGGCGCAAAAGCAGCCGCTCCGGGTTCCGATACCCCACTCATGACTGAGAATCGCGGCGACCTGCGCGTGGGGACGCCCATCAAGGTTGAACGCCATTACGCCAAGGCGTTCCGCCGCCCGGGCCGGGTCAATGTCGCCATACAGGGTGAGCCCGGGAATCTCGGCCAGGCGGCGCAGGGCGCTGGCGGTGAGTTTCGACTCGTGGCCGGTAAGCGCGGGCCAGCCGATGGTTTCGATCCGCTCGATGGCTGCCGCCAGCGCGATGGCTCCCACGATGCACGGAGTTCCCGCCTCTTCCCGATCCGGCAAGTCGGTCCAGACAACTTCCCTCTGGTTCACGATGTCCACCGTGCCGCCGCCGACTTCGTACGGGTCATCTTCAAGGAAAAGGCTGCGAGGGCCGACCAGCACGCCGGCGCCGAAGGGAGCGTAGATCTTGTGTCCGGAAAAGGCCACGAAGTCCAGGTGCTCCGGATCGCCGGCGGGGCGCACATCGATGGGGCGATGCGGCGCCAGCTGCGCTGCGTCCACCAGGATCCGGGCGCCGGCCTCGTGAGCCAGCCGGGCGTACCGGTGAACCGGATTGACGATGCCGGTGACGTTCGAGGCGCCGGCGACGGCGACCATGCCGATCCGCGGCCCGTACTGCCGGAGCAGGGTTCCCAGGTGATCCTCGTCGATCCGGCCCGCTCCGTCGAGCGCGATGTGGACGACCTGGCCCACCCGGCGCCACGGGAGATCGTTAGAGTGGTGCTCCATCGAGGAGACCAGCACGATCGGGCGCTGCGATAAATACACCCGGTGCGCGACCTGATTGATGGCATGGGTGGTATTGCGACAGAAGATGACTACGTCGGACGGCGTTGCCCCGACGAAACGCGCCACCGTGACCCGCGCCTCCTCGTAGGCGTGGGAGGAAAGCCGGGACTTGAATCCCACTCCGCGGTGCACGTTGCTGTACCAGCGGGAGAAACGGTTGACCGTCCGCAGCACGCTGGTGAAAGGCGGAGTGCTGGCGGCGTTATCCAGGTTGACATATCGCCGCTCGGCACCGCCAAGGACCGGAACCCGCACGCCGGATCCGACGGTAAGTCGGGCAGGGACGCTCGACGTACCGGGGACGCCCGATGGACGCGGTTTCGCGAGTGCGGGCACGACGGTCAGTTCCCGCTTCCCGCGGCCCGGCGCGCGCCTTCGACCGGTAACTCCGCGTGGCGGCTCCAGTCCTGGAAGGATCCGTCATAGAGCCGTGCTTCATAGCCGAGGTAGCGCGCCGCGAAATACAGGAGACTGCCCTGCTGGCCGATATGGCAGTAGCTCACGATGGTGGCGCCGGGACGCACTCCCTGCTCGGCAAACATGCGGGAAAGCTCCGCCTTGCTCTTGAATCGCATCGAGAGGGTATCCACCAGGGTCCCAAAAGGAACGCTGCCCGCGCCGGCAATATGGCCGCCCCGCTTCATCCCGTTGTCATGGGTGTCGCTGTAGAACTCGGCGTCCCGGGCATCGAGGATGCGGATAGCCGGATCGCGGAGATGGGCCTTCACAAAGGAGGAATTAACGACCACGTCATTGCGGGTGGCTGAATGGAAAGAGCCGCGGCGGGGCGCCGGGACATCCTTGTTGACCGGGCGGTTCTCCGCCTTCCAGGCCGTGGTGCCACCGTCGAGGTAATAGACCCGGCCCCGGAGCCCGGCATAGTCAAGGGTCAGAAAGACCCGTGCCGCCGGAGTAAGCCACTCCTCGTTGAAATAGACGACCACTCTCGAGTCGTTGGAGATCCCGAAGGCGCTGAGCACGGAATCGAGGTGCGAGGTCGTCGGAAGCTCGAGAGCCAGGGTGGTGTCTCGTTCCCGCTCGGCCTCGCGGCTCATCGACATGTTGTGCGGCGCCGACAGCGCCATGAGGTCCGCGAACTGTGCCCCGGGAATGTGGCCGGCGTCGTAGGCTTCGCGGGGTCCGACTTCCAGGATGACCAGGTCGGGGTCGTTGAGACGGCCGGCCAGCCACGTCGTGGAGACCAGGATGTCATCAGCGGGCGAGACAACCTGGTCGTGCCGGGCAACGACTCCGGCGGGGACGAGCAGCGCCAGCAACAGTGCCAGACGTGGGGAAGACATGGGCAGCTCCCGTGATAGTGTAGGGGACTCGGTGGATGATCGACTCTATTGAAACGGGGGCCTGGGAACAAACGGTTTGCAGCGGATGGGGTGGGGGTGCAGCGAATGGTTACAGGGACTGGCCCAGCAGCGCCTCCAGGCTGTCCTTGCGGTTGCGGCTCAGCTTGAGCCTGGTGCCATCCTGGAGGATCACTACGTGCTCGCCTTTGAAGAGCGGCTGGACCTCCTTGACCCGGTCCAGGTTGACCAGGGCGGACCGGTGAACCCGGAAGAACCGTTGCGGATCGAGCCGGCCTTCCAGCGATTGCATGGACTGCCGAATCAGGTGGGTGTGTCCCCGCACGTGAAGCTTGACGCAATAGTCCGCGGCTTCGATCCAGTCCAGCTCGTCTACGCTCAGGAAGATGGCGCGCCCGGTCTCCTTCACGATGATCCGGGTCAGCGGTTTGCCGGCCGCGACACCTGCGGTCTGCTCCAGCAAACCGGCCACGCGGCGGCCCAGGTCCGCCAGGCCGGCCGGGTCCTGCCGGAGCGCGCGCTTGGCGCGGTCGATCGCCGCGGTGAAGCGCTCGTCGTCGAAGGGCTTCAGCAGGTAGTCGAGCGCGTTCACCTCGAAGGCCTTCACGGCAAACTGGTCGTAGGCCGTCACAAAGATCACTACCGGCATCCGCTCGTTGCCGATCGCCCTCAGGACTTCGAAGCCGTCAGCCTCCGGCATCTGCACATCGAGCAGGACCAGGTCCGGGGTCAGCTTCCCGATGGCTGATACCGCCGTCAGCCCGTCACCGCACTCGCCCACCACCGTGAGCTCCGGGTCCCGGCCGAGCAGGGCGATCATGCCGGACCGCGCCCGCGGCTCGTCGTCCACGACCATCACCCGGACCAGGGCGGTCATCCCTCCACTGCCGGGTTGAGCGGCTCCGGCATTTCCGCCGGCAGCTCGATCGTGACCTGGGCTCCACCACCGGCCGCGTCGCGCAGCTCGAAGGTGAAGCGATCGCCGTACAGCTCGTGCAACCGCTCCCGGGTGTTCCGGATGCCAATGCCCACGCCGGCGGAGCTGATGGCGGTGGACGAGGGACCGGGCCCATCGTCGCGCACCGTGATGGTGAGCTTGCCATTCTGCCGCGTGGCGCGGACTTCGACCAGGCTGGCTTCGGCTCGCCGGCCTACGCCGTGCCGCACCGCGTTCTCCACCAGCGGCTGAAGGAACAGGTTGGGGACCATCACGTCGAGGGTGTCCGGCCCGGTGTGGATGCTGGAATGCATCCGGTCCCCGAAGCGAATGCGCTCGATCTCGAGATAGCGTTCCACGAATACCAGCTCCTCTCGCAGGGTCACCAGCGATGGAGGGTCTTCCTGGAGAACGTGACGCAACAGGTCGCTCATTCCCGCCACGGTGCGAATCGCGAGCGCGTTCTCCTGGGCCCGGACCAGCATCGCGATGGTGTTCATGGCGTTAAAGAAGAAATGCGGCTGCAGCTGGCTCCGCAGCGCCGCCAGCCGGGCCTGGGTCAGCTGCGCTTCGAGCCGGGAAGCAGTGACTTCCCGCTCTTTCAGCTTGCGATAGAGCGAGAACATGTACCAGGTGCCGAGGATAAAGCTGTAAAGGAGCAGGTCAGTGCCGAGGGAATAGAACGCCTGGACCAGGGAGGACCGGGTGACCCGCAGCACGGTCGTGTGGGCATGAAACAGCGCGAGGCTGCGGAACCCGATCTCCAGCGCGGCATGGACCAGCGAGATGACGACGGCAAACCCGGCGTGGGCCAGCGCGCGCCATGGCCATCGGCGCCCTTCCAGCGGGACCTTCCGGGCGAACCAGAAAACCACCGGGGTCAGCAGGGCCCAGAGATACCAGAACGGCATTCCCATGCCGAGCGCGTGGCCCGCGGAGGAGTCGCCGCCTTCGTAGACCATCGTTGCGTGGTGTTGCCACGATGCGATGATGCCGAGTACGCTGGCAAGCAGCAGGACGAATCCCGGGATGAACCAGGGGGAAGCGATACCGGGGGAACGGCGGGCGGTCATCGTGACAAGGTACCGCACGGTGCAGGCAGGGAGAAGCGCGCTGCGGCGAATGGCCGCTGGGAGCGGCCAGGTGCGTCGGGGATGCAGGCAATGGGGCCGGTTTCCGGAATTGCCGGGCTACGGCTTGATCTCGACTCCCTCCGCTTGCAGCTCCTGGGCAATCTCGGCGCCCAGGCGGCCACCCCAATCCCGCGCCGCCGTCATGACGTCCTGGGTCAGCCGGGGTTGCAGCTCGATGAAGCGCTGGCCGATACCACTTTGCCAGAACTGCAGCAGCTGCTCCAGCTCGCGTGCGGTAAATATTTTCGCATAGATGGGGACCATCTCGCCCAACAGCTCCTGCTTGCGGCTGTTCGCCCGTTCGAGGAAGCGATCCCAGAATACCGACGGAATGCGGGGATTGGCCGCCCGCTGGTCCGGAACGCTGGCTTCGATAGCCAGGATCATCTGCTCGCCCATGTGGGTAACGTCGATGATCCGGCGAATCAGGGCGGCCTTGGCCGAGTCGATCTGCTGGGCCCGGGCGGTTCCAGTGAACCCGAGGGTAGCAGCGAGAGCGAGAGCCGGGAACAGTCGCACGGGACCTCCGTGAATGACGATGGTGAGCCGGGCCGGGTCTTCAGCCGTGGATCACGCCGGCGTCAGGCACCAAATTGCCGGAAATGATGATCGAGATGGCGGTATTGCAGGACGTCCCAGTCTTTCGGCCTCATCCGGCCAAAGGATGGATGCTCCACCGCAAACAGTCCCGGCTCTGCGGCTGCGAAGCGCTCAATCAGCTCGATCAGCAGCTTTCGATCCTGCTCCCAGCCCGCGCTGGGTGTCTTGAACGTCCCGCGTGGGGCAGGGATTTTCCCTTCGGGCCAGGGGAATCGATGAATGGCGAGGTAGCGGAAGATCAGGGCGCCGAGACCGCGCTTTATCGGACCTTCCATTCTCCGCTCGCCGAGTGCCATCCGGAGGCCTTCTCCCAGGTGGGGCAGCAACTGAGCAGGCTCCATCTTGCCCCAGCGTCGTTCATGAGCTGGCGTGAGCCGGGCCAGGCGGTCGAGAATTGCCGACCGGCCGGCGGGATCCCGGAGCGAGCGGGGTGTGGCCATGGCGCCTTACGCTCCGATCGCCCCGCGGATTCGCGCGAGCTGGCGCAGGTGCACCAGGTCGTGCCCGGCGTAGAGGTTCATCAGGAAGCCCAGGCTTTCCGCGCCTCGCTCGGAGTGCAGCCCTACCCGATGGCGTTGTTCGGGCGAGGTCCATTGGAAGAGGCACAAATTCGCGCGGCGCAACGTGGTGAAGGTGTTGAGGACAGTGTCGACCTCCGCGTCGCCGTAGTGCAGGTGTTCCGCCCAGGCATCCTGGTCATAGCCGGGAAGAGCGGGATCGCGATGCGCCAGGATCATTCGGAAGCGAAACCCTCCGACCAGCTCGGAATCCGCGAGGTGCGCCAGCATCCGGCGGACCGACCACTTGCCGGGAGCTTCCAGCATTGAGAGCTGTGGTTCCGACATGCCGGCGATCCCGCGGCGGAGAGCGTCCGGCGTCTCCGCCATGACCTGGACCGGGTCTCGGCTGCCCAGCGCGTCCAGCAGGCTGGCGATGTACGGGTCATGGCCCGGCGCATCGGCGGGCCGGACGAAGTCGGTCATGTTTCCTGGTCCGTTTCCCGCCGGCCCCGTGCCGCCGCCCCGGCAATGGCAAGGAAACAGGAAATCAGCAGAACGCTGTACTCCATGCCGTTGCGCCTCCCGCCCACGACAAACCATCTATCGTGCCGATGCACCAGGGTGACAGGACCCGCAGGGCGGCCAGCGCCTGGCCGACGCGGTTCCGGGGATTGCTCATCCAGCTCCCCGCATCATCGTCTCAAACCTTGCGGCTATCGTAGGCCCAATGAAGCAGAGCCTGGCGTTGGCGGCGGCGGCAATCCAGGTCCCGGGGCATGCAGTGCTTCTGCAGCTGGGCCAGGTGGCGGACAATCGCGCGCCACCGCCGGATCTGGCGCTCATCGTCCTCGCTGCGGCGCCCCAGGTAATATCGGCAGTACCACTGGAACCAGCCGCGAGGATCCTGGGGACGAATCCATCCTTTCTTCCTCCAATAGCTCAACGGCCTGGACGCGTTCACCTTGAAGAGATTGAGGCTGGAATCGTGGCGGTCGGGTGAAAGCCGGGCCCGGGCGAACCAGCTCTCGGGGAACTCTCTCCGGCAATCGGTCAGGTACTTCCCGCCGAATACACCGAGGGCCAGCATCTGCCGGGGGGTAAGCTGGGGCTTGAAGCCCGGGTCGAAATGCCGGCCCGGCGCCTCACTCCGGAAATAGACGTACCCGCGCTGCATCTTGTCGTTGACGACAACCCGGACCGACTGCGACACAGTGACCGGTCTCAAAACATTCCATTGGAGTTGGCCGGTTTCTCAGGAATGCGCTGCAACACGTCCCAGTGCTCCACGATCTTTCCCTTCTTGTCGAATCGAAAGATGTCGATCCCTGCCCAGTCGAGATCGCCCGGCCACTGCTGGTGGCAATGGAGGATCACGTAGTCCCCTTCGGCAAAGGCGCGCTTGATCTCGACATGTTTTCCAAAATGGTCCCGGGCCATGCGGGTGAAATACTCGACGAAGGCCGCCTTGCCATCGCCCACCCCGGGGTTGTGCTGGATGTATTCATCGCCCACGAACTGGGCCACGGCCTCGGCCGGCTTGGACTGATTGAACATCAGGTCGTAGAACGCCCTGGCGGTCTCCTTGTTCCGCTCCGACTTCTTGCTCATAGGTCCAGAGATTCCTCGCTCAAAGAGTGCTCGCCGCTTCCGTGCCCGCCATGCCCCAGCGCCAGGGCGGGTACGCCCATGGCCATCGCGACGTTCGCGTCGGTGCTGTGGGCGGTGAGCGGCGTAGTGACGCCCAACATACGGTCCCCCGCAAGGACCGCCAGCACGACCAGTTTCATCGGTGTCCCACGGTAAGCTCGGCCAGACGCGCCTTCAGGGTGCTCTCACCGATCACGCCCGAAGCCTGGTCCGCCTCCGAAACCGGATCGGGGGCCGATATCAGCACCAGCTGATAGACCCGATTCCAGCGGGCCCAACCCATGGCCCGCTCGGGGAGCCGGACAAAGCCCTCGATGAACGAGTGGTGGAAGGCCCAGAACGGGAGCCGGCCTTGGGCGTAGTCCCGTACCAGGATTGTGAGTTCCGACGTTGCATCTTTCACAAGGTCGCGGTCCCCGGGACAAACAGTTTGTTGGCACCGCTGTTTTCGGAAAGCTGGATCATCCGATCGTAGCGGAGGCCCAGTCGTTCGAGCAGCCGGATCGAGCTCTCGTTCTCCGGGTCGGTAATCGCCACGATGCGGTTGAGGCCCGCGACCTCGCGGCCATGCTTCAGGACCGCCGATGCTGCCTCAAAGGCATAGCCCTTCGACCAGAACCCGGGAAGAAAGGCAAAGCCGATGTCCACATCCTCCAACGCTTCCCGTTTCACCAGGCCGCAAATGCCGATCGGCACAAGGGGCTCCTTCAGCCGAGTCAGATAGAGTCCGAAGCCCCGCCGCTCATAGCTGTCCACCGGTCCCTTGCGAATGTATTCCCCGGCATCCTCCAAGGTGCGCACGCCCTTATCGCCGATGAATCGCAGGAACGAAGGCTCGTTCAGCAGCACCAGGATGAATGGAGCGTCGTCGGATGTGATTTGAGACAGCAGGAGTCGCTCGGTTTCAATGACAATCATAGCGATCTACTGTAGCTGGAGAAACGATCCAGCGGAAGAATCGGCGCTCCAAGTCGGGGGTTGACTTGTACTTCGTAACTGTATATACTCAGTATATGAGTATGCACAGTGGGTTCGTCATTTCGCAGACGGATGGGCGGCCCATGTACCTCCAGATCATGGAGCAGATCCGGCAGCGGGTCGCGGTCGGGGACTGGAAACCGACGCAGGAGATCCCGTCCATCCGCCAACTGGCGGTCGACCTGAAGGTCAGCGTCATCACGGTCAAGCGGGCCTACCTCGAGCTCGAACGCGAGGGTGTGATCCTGACCCTGCATGGTAAGGGCTCCTTCGTGGCAGAGGGGCAGGATGTGGGACCCGCCATGTTCGAAAAGGATTTGCTAAAGCACCTGGAGGCGGCGGCGCGGGTGGCGGCATTACTGGGTCTCGACCAGGACGAGCTCGAATCCCGGTTGCGCGAGATCTGGAGCGGAAGGACCAAGGAGGGAGTATGAGCGACGTGGCGGTACGGTTCGAGAACGTGGGGAAGGACTATCCTCACTTCACGCTGGACGGTATTACGCTGGAGCTGCCCCATGGCCACATCATGGGCTTCATCGGGGCGAACGGGGCCGGCAAGTCCACCACGCTCCGCATTCTCATGGGGTTGATCCACCAGGATCGGGGTCAGGTGCGGGTCCTCGGCCATTCCATGCCGGACGAGCAGGCGGTCGCCAAGCGCGACATCGGTTTCGTTTCCGAGGACATGAGGCTCTACGGGGCTGCGACGCTGGCCTGGCACATGGACTTTGTGCGCTCGATCTACCCGGCGTGGGATCCGGATTACGCCGCGACCCTGCTCAAGCGATTCGACATCCGCAGGGAGCAGAAGATCAAGGGGCTTTCCCACGGTCAGCGGGTCAAGGCCGCGCTGCTGCTGGTCCTGGCGCGCCGGCCGAGGCTGCTGGTGCTGGACGAGCCGACCACCGGGCTCGACCCGGTCGCCCGGCACGAGGTGCTGGCGGAGCTGATGGAAGTGCTGGCCGACGACCGGCGAACGATCCTGTTCTCTTCCCATAACACGCTGGACGTGGAGCAAATCTCTGATCAGATCACCTTCATCGACCGGGGACGGATTATCGACTCGGGGGACAAGGAGACCTATCTCGATCGCTGGAGGCGAGTCCGGCTGGAAGTTCCGCCGGAGGTCAGCCTCCCCGCCCTGCCGGGTGTTACCCAGCTGGTCCGGAGCGGCAGGCTGTCGGTGCTGACGACCGGGAGTTACGACCCGGCGATGAACGCCGTGTACCAACAGGCCGGCGCCACGGTGCACGCGGTAGAAACCATGACCCTGGAAGAGATCTTCGTGGCGAACGTCCATGGGAGAAGGAGCGAGGTGGCGGTATGAACAACAGCATGGTGAGGCGGCTGGTCCTCAAGGACTGGTACTTCCAGCGCGGGGTCCTCCTGAGCTACACCCTGGCTGGGATCGCCTCGCTCTGGCTGCTCAGTTTGGGCAGCGAGGGAGCGTTCTACGCTGGAAGCGTTCTGCTGGTGACCATCGTGATCTCACTTGGCATCCACCTGATCATGGTGACGGTGATCAACGAGCGGAAGGAACAGACCCTTCCCTTCGTGATGAGTCTGCCGATCTCCTACCGGGAGTACACCGCTGCGAAGGTGGTCGCCAACCTGGTGATTTTCCTGGTACCGTGGACGGTGATCACGGCTGGAAGTTGCGCGGTGGTGGTGGTGACCGGCATTCCCGATGGCCTGATACCGTTCGTCATCCTGGTCTTCACCCAGCTTTTCGCCGGCTACATCCTGACGCTGGCGGCCGCAGTGATCACCGAGTCCGTCGGGTGGACCATCGGGGCGATGGTCTTCGGGAACCTGTTCATCCAGTACTTCATGTACGCCGTGTCGCACAACCAGGCGATCGCGGCCGGGATGAAGGGGACCTCGGTCGCCTGGAGCTGGCCGGCGGTGAGCATCATGGGGGCGGAGGTCGGCGTGATCGTCCTGCTGCTGGCGCTGACGTTTTACATGCAGGCGCGGAAGAAGGATTTCCTGTAGGGCGGGTTTCCGGTACGGGAGTGCGTGGGTTTGGTTACCCAGGTTGGGTGCGGAGTGCGTACCTTGGGCCCTTGAGCTGGGTGAGTTTTCAAGCGCGAAAGCGCGAAGGGGCGAAAGCGCGAAGGGTCTGGCGATGAAACAACTTCAGTTCGATAGACTGTCCAATGAGGTGATTGGGTGCGCTCTGGATGTGCATCGCGAGCTTGGCCCGGGGTTCCTGGAGAAGGCGTATCGCAATGCGATGCGGATCGCCCTATCACGAGCAGGTCTGGAATTCCTTAGCGAGAGCCGTATCGTGGTCACCTACCAGGGGATAGAGGTATGCACCCATCAGGTTGATCTTGTGGTCAGGAACGAACTGATCGTCGAACTCAAAGCCGTAAAGGCTCTGAGCGAGGTTCATTTTTCGCAGCTACGATCGTATCTCAAAGCCACCAAGTTGACCGTTGGGCTGCTCATAAACTTCAATACGCCAAGACTCGAAGTGCGCCGACTGGTAAATCGATTTGCCGACATAACTGTCTAGTCATGTTGTCTCAAGCAGTCAGAACCACTTCGCGCTTTCGCCCTTTCGCGTCTTCGCGATTGAAAGCCCACCACGCAAAAGTACCCGCCCCCCGCACTCCCTAGACCAACGCCTCAAGATCCCTCTCGCTCCACTCCAGGATGATCGGCGGCTCCCCTCCGTAATCACTATAGCGCAACCAGCGTGGCTTCACCCTGACGTAGATTAAACCCGGCCAGCTCAGCCGCTCGGCGCCATCCGGAAACACTTCCAGGTATCGTTGCTGCAGGGTCTTCATCTCCTCGCCACTCGGCCGGTCCGCAACTCCTTCGTACTGGACCGTCACCGCCTCGCCGTCAACGGTTCCACCAATAACGAAAGCGACCCGGGGATCCAGCGCGATGTTCCGCGCTTTCCGGGTCGTTTCCAGCGTATCGAAGACGAGCTCAAAGTTGTCGATGACCGCGATGCCGACGACGGCGGCCTGCACGCCGCCGCCGGAGGCTACCGAGGTTTCCACCGCCAGACGATGGCCGCGTAGAAAAGCGAGGAGGGTGGCGCGAGTCATCGCGACCCGGCAGCAGCGGACGGCATGGAGAGTGTTCTATTCCCCTCTGCCCACGGCGGTAGCGACCCGTATCATCGCCGCGATGCTCTGCTCGACATCGGCGTCGGTGGTTGCCCAACTGGACACGCTGATTCGCATGGCGGTCCGGCCTTGCCACACGGTCCCGCCGCACCAGCAGGTTCCCTCCAGCTGAATCTCCGAGATGACGCGATTGGTCGTCACTGCGTCACCAAAGGCGACCAGCACCTGGTTCAGCACCACGTCGTTCAGCACCTGGTAGCCGGCGGTGCTGAGTCCTTCGGCGAACCTCCGCGCCTGGCGGCAGTTTCGCTCGACCAGCTCGGTCACGCCGGAGCGGCCCAGCGAGCGGAGGGCCGCCCAGATATCCACACCGCGGGCACGCCGAGACAGCTCGGGGACAAAATCTGACGGGTTCCGATTTTCACTCTCGGTTGGCAGGTACTCGGCGGTGATGGCCATGGCGGCTCGAAGCGCGTCCTGGTCCCGCACGAACGCGATCCCGCTGTCATAGGGAACGTTCAACCATTTGTGGCCATCGGTGGCCCAGGAATCGGCCGTTTCGATGCCCTCGACCAGGTATGCGCGAGAAGGCGCCACCCGGGCCCAGAGCCCGAAGGCGCCGTCGACGTGGACCCAGGCGGCGGCGGCATGCGCCCACTCGACGATTTCACGGGTGGGATCGCACGCGCCGGTGTTCACGTTCCCCGCCTGGGTGCAGACAATGGTTGGTCCGGTGAGCGGAGGGAGCGCGTCCAGCCGCATTCTCCCCTGTCCGTCCACCGGGACTTTGACCACTCGGCTACGTCCGAGGCCCAGCACGCCGAGTGACTTGAACAGCGTGGCATGGGCTTCGGCGCCGACGACGACCGTGATGGGTGGAGCACCGAATAACCCATCGGCCTCGACGTTCCAGCCGACCCGGGCGAGAACGGCATGCCGCGCCGCGGCGAGCGCCGTCAGGTGGGCGACCGTGGTGCCGGTGACGAACCCGCCGGCGCATCCCCGGGGCAGGCCGAGTATGTCGAGCAGCCAATCGAGTGCCACCTTTTCGAGGAATGCCGCGCCGGGCGTGATGTTGTACAGCCCGCAGTTCTGGTCCCAGGCAGACGCCATCCAGTTGGCGGCCAGCGCGACCGGCAAGGATCCACCGATGACGAAGCCGAAATAGCGGGGACCCGCAATGCCGGTGGTCGCGGGAGAGCCGATCTCGTCCAGCTCCTGGAGTACGGTTTCGGGAGCACGGGGCTCTGGTTGCAGCGGAGCGCTCAGAGTGGCGAGGCGGGCAATCGCTTCCCTCGATGGCGCGACGCTGCGAGTCTGGAGGTCCTCCAGGTAACGATTCGCGCGCTCGGCGGTAGCCGTCAGCAGGTCTTTCATGGGTTCTCCAGGAAGCACTCGGTCACCATTCTCACCGCACCAACCCGCCATCGACCAACAGGCTCTGACCGGTGATGTAACTCGCGTCAGGCGAGGCGAGAAAGGCGACCACCCTCGCCACTTCTTCGGCGCTGCCGGGCCGTCCCGCCGGAATCGCGGCCAGCACGTCGTCGGTGACGGGATAGGTATCGATCCAGCCGGGCAGCACGTTATTCATGCGGAGGCCGTGCCCGGCATACTGCTGGCTATAGAGCCGGGCGAAATTCTCCAACCCGATCCGGAGCACGGCGGAGACCGGATGCTTGAGTCCCGGCTCCTCCGCGGCAAAACTGGATATGTTGACCAGAGAACCGGTCTTCTGCTGGAGCATGGCAGGAGTGACCAGGCGGGCCATGCGGATCACGTTCAGCAACAACATGTCGAGACCGGCGTGCCAGTCGGCGTCGGTGATGTCGAGGAGCCGGCCCTTGGCGGCGTGGCCGGTGTTATTGACCACGACGTCAATCCGGCCGTAATGTTGGAGCGCGGTATCCACGATCCGGTCCAGGTCCGCCGGCTCGGTCACACTGCCTCTGATCGCCACGGCCCCCAGTTCCATCGCCAGTGCATCCACGTCGTCGGAGCGGGCGAGGAGAGCAAGCCGGTAGCCCCGGGCACCCAGCTCCCGGGCACAAGCGGCGCCCATGCCTCGGCTGGCGGCGGTTACGATGGCGACCGGGACATGTTGGGTCTCTAACGGCTGGGGCGGATTCATTCTGACCCGGGCTATGGGTGTCACCTGCGAATTGACGCTATCGGACAGGTGAGTGACGCCCTAAGCCTAGGCTCTCGGGGAGAAGGTTTCCAGTCACACCTCACGGAGTCGCTATGCGGCTGATACTACGGATGATCGCCGGTCTGGTTGCGCTCGTTGCGCTGATGCCATACCAGGTCGTTGCCCAGCAGACGATTCCCCTGCTCCGGTACCAGCCGCCGGCCAGCTGGTATCGCAGCGTCGTCCCCAACCCGGAGTCGTATTCCTCCAACGAGGCCAATGCCGGGGTACAGGTCTATTGGTTTCGGCCAATCAACGGCGACATCCAGCAGCTGTTGCAGGAGGATCTCCTGAAACGATGGATCGATCCCCAGTTCCAGGAGAGCAATGTCGCGGCTCAGCCGATCTTCAGCCGGGACAGCATTCCGGGCGCGGAAGCCGTCCACAGCGTGCAGTTTATCGAGAATGTCGCCGGGGTGATGCACCAGCACGTGCGGACGATCCTGGTCGCGCGGGGATATGCGGCCATCATGGACGCCCAGGCGGCAACGCCGGAGAGCTGGATGCGGTCAGGGCCAACACTCCAGGCTATGTATCGGAGCTTGAGGGTGGAATCGGCCGCGGCTCCACCTTCGGTGGCCAACGGGCCCGGGCCGCTGGGCCGGCAGATTGCCGGCCTCTACATGGGGACCAAGCCCAAGTACGTGGTGAACCTGAACCGCCCGGCCGGCTACGGGGACCACCGACTCGCGCTGCACTACTACCTCTTTTCTGCTGACGGTCACGTATATCGATGCTATGACAATGCGCCCGACTTGCAGCATTTCAATTTCGATCTTGCAGCGCAGGAGGACCCGGTGAATTCGGGGCGGTACACCGTCTCGAACGGGCAACTCTTCATGCTGTTCGGAAGCGGGGAGCAAGCGGAGGAAATTACGGTTCCGCTGCCTCGCGGCGGGCAGGTTACCATAGAAACGGTGCTCTATCAGCGGCAGTAGCGCAGTGGCGTCGAGGATGTAGCGCGGCCGCTACGCCTCAGATTGGTATGCAGTCAAGTCACACCAAGGCATTGGGTTAGGTCGCCAAGCCGGTGGCTCGGGTTCTGCACAGTCTCAGTGCAACCATGCCCAATTTCACCCTGGACGGTCCAACGCTCCCGGTGCGCTCGTGACCACGCGCGCGCTGTTCGCGTGGCTACCGGCCTCGCTCCGAGCCCGCCTCAAGGAGGCGATCCGACTCCTGCGTTACCGGGTGATTCGGGCGACGCTGGCCTACTCGCCGGCCGACCTGGACGCGGCGTTGCGGCGCCTGGGAATTGGCGAGGGCGATTCGATCCTCATGCAGGCGTCGTTCAGCTCGATGAATGGATTCAGCGGAGACGCCCCGCACGTCATCGACCGCATTCTCAGCATCATCGGCCCCCGGGGTCACCTCTTCATGGTGTCGATGCCCTACCGGAGCTCGGCCCAGGCCTACCTGGAATCGAAAAGCGTTTTCGACGTCCGGCGTACGCCGTCGATGATGGGCGTGATGTCGGAGTCCTTTCGCCGCCGGGCCGGCGTGATCCGGAGCGCCAACCCGCTGCATCCGCTGCTGGCCTGGGGTCCCCGGGCCGAGTGGGTCATCTCCGGTCACGAGGACCTGGCTCATTCGTGCGGACCTGGTTCTCCTTACGAGAAAATGCTGTCCCTTGGCGCCAAGGCGTTGTTCTTCGACGTCGGCCTGGAAGTGCTGACGTTCACCCACTGTCTCGAGCACCGCTTCCAGGACACCGCGCCGGTCCCGGTGTACACCTCTGAGCCCATGGCCACCGAGATCATCGATCGCAGCGGCCAGCGAAAGACTATCACGGTGTTTCCCTTTGCGGCTGAAGCGATGCGGCGGCGCAATTTCGGGGTACTCTACGACCGGATGATCGCACAGGGCGACGTGGCGCGGGAACGGGTGGGGAACACCGAGCTGCAGCTGGCGACCCTGCAAAGCGTGGTTGATACCGGCAAGACAATGATCGACGAGGGAACCCATATCTATGCCGCGGCCGGCCAGCCGGTCCGGGTCGCGCCGAAGCGGCGGACCCTCCGGCGAAGATTCTTCACTCTTCTTACCAGCCTGCACGCGATGCGCCGGGTGTCCCGCGATGGCTGGCGGCTCACCAGGCGGGTGCTGGCTCCGCTCAGCGCGGCGATCGGTGCCGTGCGGATTCTGCCTTTCCGCTAGACAGGAATTTTCTCAGCGCCCGCCACACCACCAGCGGAATCTCGTGCCCGTGATCGTGGGGCACCCATGTCATCTCTGCCCCACCGGATTGAAGCAGGTCACGCAGCGCACAGCCGGCGCCGAAGGCGAGATCGTCATCCGCGCGGCCATGGCTGACCAGGACCGGGAGCCCTCGCATCCGGGGCACCAGCGGCAGCCATTCATCGGCCGCGATGCGGGACGAGGACAACAGCGCCAGCCGCGCGATGTCAGGCCGCTCCCTCAGCAGGGTATCACAAGCCAGCATCCCACCCTGCGAAAAGCCCACGATCGCGCGCGAGCAACCCTTCCATCGCGTCCCGCTCTCCGCCAGGAACGCCAGGAGTCCCGCCCGTGCCGCGGGCGCGCCGGCAGGGTGCTCGGCGTGGAGATCGCGCGGTCCTCGCTCCAGCGCCAGGGCCCGGCGCTCATGATCCATCTCCCACCACGCGCGTCCGGCCGGCCAGGCCGCCAGCGGGCCTTCGGGGACCAGGAAGACCGCTGGAATCTTCATGGAATGGGCGAAGGGAGCGAGATCTTCCGGCGTCATGGCATAGCCATGCAACATGATGACGACCAGCTCCGGTTCCGCGGCCGCCACGACGATGGTGCGCAGCCCGGCCAGCGTGATGGTCTGCTCCCGCGTGGTTAATGAAGTCACGGGTTGCCTGGGAACGACACCGGTGTGGCCATCTCCGAATTGAGCGGTTTGAGGGTTCCGCGCGCCGAAGCGCCCGAGCCATCGGGCCGGATCTCGAGGACACGCTCCTCGCCCGGGGCAAGGTGGAAGAAGTTGTCTTCGCTCGTGTACCCCTCCAGCTCGACGGTCACTGACTGGGCGAAATCACGGGTGCGCACCACTAGCTCGTACCCATCGGCTTTTCGTCGCGCCTCGGCCGTCAGCCCGATCTCCGGCACCATGACGCGAGGCAGGCCCTGGATAAAGTGACAGGCCCGCGCAATCACGCTGCCCGACCCGTCACGCACGGTGGCCGCCATGAGGTCATAGGCCGGGGGACCAAAGCGGTAGGCATAGCTCAGGTCGTGGAGGCTGTCGAACCAGTCGGCGGCATTGCGCTCCAGTGAGTCGTGGGGCGCGACCGATACAGCCTGGTGCCCGCGGGTGACCGGGACCGCCCCGCGAAAGAGCGCAATCTCGAGGTCCCCTTCCACCATCAGCGGAGTGTCGTTCGTCAGGTGAACGCCGATTCCGTTGCCCCCTTCGTCGGAAAGAAAGAGCGCGACCGGCGCCAGCGCCCGCCGGAGATAGTGCCATGCCGCTTTTGGTTTCCCGGAAGCATCGATTACTCCCCATCCTGCACTGTCCCAGAGATCGCGAAGGAACCAGACCAGGCCACCGCGGGTGGTGGATCGCCGCCGCCTCCATTCGCCAAAGACTGCCGCCATGACCTCACCGGTTACCACTCGGCTCAACGAGAGGTAGCGCTCGTGATCCGAGGCGCGGAGCTCGAGCGGGTCCACCCCGAAGAGCAGGGCGAGGTAATGGTCCCGCACATCGTCGAAGTCCCAGCCGGCGCCCGGGTCGCGCGGCGTGCGGCCCTTCCAGGCGGAATGATGAACCCGGGCGCCGCGAAGCACCGGCGACGCCGCCAGGGATTGCGCCGTGGGGACATTGGCGAAGGCGAGGCATTCGGAGGCGAAGCGCACTTCGGCCCGGCGGGCGTCCTCGAGTGGTCTGCGATACGCTCCCACGCCGTAGTATGATGTCGCTCCCGTGCTAGCCTGGTGCGGAAACGCGCCGCCAAATGCCGATGACGGGGCATAGGGAACACCGGAACAGAACGCCGCGACGAGGTCGGGAATGAGCCGGTGAAAGAGGGCCGGCGTCCACCGATCCCGCGTCGCTCCCCACATCGCGGCCTGCTGACCCCCTTCGCTGTTTCCGCACAGCACGGCCACGCTTGGACGGCCCTGCAATCGGCCCAGCTCCTGCCGAATCTCGATGTCTACCGCGGCTATGAACGACTTGTCATCCTCCGGGTAGTCCATATTCGCGAACATGAAGTCCTGCCAGAGGAGAATGCCGCGGCTATCGCAGGCATCGAGGAAATCGTCGCTTTGGTAGACCATCGTGCCGCCTACCCGCAGCATGTTCATGCCGGCGGCTACCACCTGGGTCATGGCCTGGTCCAGTGTCCCGGGAGACTCTCCGAGCGAGACCGGGTCCAGCGGTGTCCAGCAGGCACCGCGGCAGAAGATCGGGACACTGTTGACCCGGATCTCGAAATCATCACCGGCGGTCTCGAGCGAGACGGAGCGAAAGCCGACGGCGCCCAGGTCAACCTCGATGATCTCCCGGGCGCGTCCCAGGCGGAGGCGTGCCGAGTAGAGGGCCGGGTCCCCGTGGGTATGGGGCCACCACAGCTCTGCGTCGGGCACCTGGAGTGTTGCGCTGAATTCGCCGGAGCCTGACAGGTTGAGAGCCGTGCCATACGTGCGGCCATCGCGCTCGACGATGATCTCCGCCCCGGACACCGTTTCACCGCTGAGGGTCGCTACCCGGCAGGAGACATCCAGTGCGCCGCTGCCATGCGCCAGCAGCCGCACGTCTTGGATGATGACACCCCGCCGGCGCTCCAGGCGCACCGGGCGCCAGGGTCCGACCGCCGCCGCGGGCGGTGACCACCCGGGTGTCCGGCCGAGGAGGGTGGTTCGGTGCCAGCGCAGCTGCTGGTGCTCTACCATCGGCGCCCGCCAGCGGGGCCGGGGCCGGCGGGCCGCAAGCAGCGAGTCAAGAGAGCGAAAGCGGATCGCGAGATGGTTCTCGGCTCGGAGCTGCTGGTCCACGCGGTGCTCGCGCGCGGTGAACATTCCCGCCGAGCAGAGCAGGGGCTCTCCATTGAGCCAGACGTCGGATATCGTCGCCAGTCCGTCGAAGCAGAGCCAGATCTGTTCGCCCGGCTCTGCCGGATCGGCGCGGAACGAGGTCCGGTACCACCAGTCTTCGGCGTCGAATTTTCGGGGAGGATCTTCGAGGGACCAGCGACCGGCGGCGCGCAGCGCCGAGGCGGCGGTGGAAGGCACCAGTGCCGGAAGCCATTCGAGCGAGGCGGCCGCCAGCGCCGCCGGCCCGTCAATCGCATCGGGAGGGCATGACGCCACCCCCCATCCCTCGGACAGCCGTTCGACCTGGTAGCCGGAGATGGAGCGGACGCGTCCACGCCCGGCCCCACTCATTGCGGGAGGAGCTCCTGTACCGCGGTGCGCATCGAATTGATGCTGGAGAACACGGCCCGGGTCAGCATGTGGTCGGGGAACTCGACGTCAAACTCCCCTTCCAGCGCCAGCATGATGTTCACGCTCGCGTGCGACGTCATCCCGGCCTGGTACAGGTCGGCATCGGCAGCCAGGCTCTCGACGTCACGCGAAAAGCGGCCGTGTTCTTTGAGGATCCGGCGAACCGTCTCGGTGATCCGGGTCGTCTCTTGCGGGCTCATGTGTCCTGGATTCGTGGTCCACAGGAGATGACCACTGCCGTAGCGTAGTCACCCTCGTGGCTCAAGCTTACGATAAGCGGGCCGGCGCCCGAGGATGATGCAAATGCCCCGACGGAGCCGTGGAGATCTATCTCACAGGCTCCGGAGCTGGTCCGCCGGACCTCGATGTCCCGCCAGTTGAACGGCTGCTCCGCCAGCCCCATGGCCTTGATCGTCGCCTCTTTGGCGGCAAAGCGGGCGGCCAGCCGCTCGGCGGTCTGCTCCGGCTCAGCCCGGGCGTAGGCGATCTCTCCCTCGGTGAAGATCCGCTTGAGAAAACGGTCTCCGAATCGGTCCAATGACTCGGCGATCCGACTCACCTGGACCAGGTCGATCCCGACTGTGAGCGCGGCGGCGGTCATACGGGCTGCTCCGACATTTCTGATCCGACCGCCAGGGCGAGCCGAGACATTCCCCGTTCCCAGGCCTGGGCCATCTCCAGGAAAATTGCCGAGGCATCCACTGCCCGGCGGGTGTTGACGGCGCGGGCCGCCTTCAGGATGAACGTCTTGGCGGCGGCACTCAGGCGCTCGAAGTCGTCGGCCGCCGATGCCAGGCTCTCGCCGGCCTCCGGGCTGCCCAGCCACCGGAGATGCAGCGACAACAGCTCGGACGCGGCGCCGACCTGGCGCACCGTGGCGAAGGCCCACGCGTGATAATACCCGAGACCCTGGCCCTGGATCTCCGGGAGATCCCGCTCGAAGCGGTGTTGAAACGCGACGAGTGGATTGCTCGCCGGCCGGCGTGCCACGTGGATGGCCAGGAGCTCGCGGGCCAGCCGTTTCAGCGCACCGGGAGTCCGCCGCACCAGCCGGTCTACCCGGATGACTTCGGCGAACAGCGGGAGAAAGGCCGGATCAGGCGCCTGGTCCAGGCGGAAGAGCCGGGCGAAGTCCTGGCCGTCGAGGGTGTAATAGCCGGCGTTATGGAAATACCCCAGCCGCCGGGCTTCGACGTCCAGGTCGGCGAGAATGATCGTGGTCTTGACGTGGTTCCGCTGGTAATCGGTTCCCTCGGTGTCCGGCAGATTGAAACTGTCCGTTTCCGTGCTGATGAGCTTGCCGGCGGCCAGGTGCTCGGCCGCGTGCTCGATGAGCGGGCGCCAGACATTGAGCTCCTGCACATCAAGTCCGAAGAAGAGGCGCATCTCGTCGTGCGAGGGCTTGAAGAACGTGAAGTTGTCTCCCTCGAAGTCGATCGCGGCGCAGGCGCCCAGCAGCGCGAGCGGCTCCAGGCCGAGCGCGTGGAGCAGCTCGATGCAGACATCGACGTAGCAGTTCTTTTCCACCCAGACGCGGTCGTCGGCGTGCAGCTCATGCCGCCGGTAGCCGGCGACCTCGAACCCGGGAAGCACCTGGATCCGGTTCATGACCAGAGCTTCTCGCGGACTGCCCGGGGCCACTGCTTCGGATCAAAGCCGTGAGTCCGGAAGAGCGCCATGACGATCCGCTCCATGCCGAAACCGAGACACGCGGTATGCGCCACCTCTCCGTCGGCGGTTCGAATGTCGAATGCACTCCCGAACTTGTCCTGGTGGTAGTTGAACGAGCAGCACGCCGTCGGCGCCTCGTCGGAGATGACCGGGATCAGCACCTCGAATTTGAGCCGCTGCTCGATCTGGCCGGCGGCGAGGATCTTCCCGCCACGGCCGAAGAACGGATCGGCGGCGACGTCGGACCGGGCCGGCAGCTCCAGCGACGTGAGCATCGCGAGCCCGCGCTCCAGCCACTGGTCACGCCAGGCAACGCAGTGTTCCGCCGCGCCGAGCCGCACGAACTCCCGCACCCGAAAGGATCGCATCCGGGTCGGTTCCGCCGACGGCTCCTGCCGGTAGACCCAGGCCGCCATGGTGACCTCGCGCCCGCCCGGGGGGAGGATGCCGCGGCAGGTGGGATACAGCGGGTAGCAGGCGGCCGGGTTCAGCACGACATCGGTCATGGCCAGCATGTCGCCCCAGGGCTCCGCCTTCTGGATCCGCTCGGAAATCGCCCGGGCATCGCGCTCGGGTCCCACGAAGCTGTGCACCACGCCGCACAGGTTCGGAAAGGAATCCATGTACCCGGTGCGCTCGATGATGGCCCGGTCGATCACCGGCGGAAATGTCATCGACTCGACCGCATCGTCCTTTGCCAGCCGCAGAATCAGGGCGTCGAGGCGCTCGAGCACGTCCTCGAAGACCTGGCGGCGGCCGAACGCGCCGAGCACGCCCACCGGCGTAATCAGGCCGTGGGCGACCAGCTCATCGTGGAAGACCGGCGGGGCGGAGGGGGCGGTCATCTACTCGTCCTTGAGCACGAGCAGCATGGAGGCGCTCTTCGAGGCGATCCGGTCGTTGCTGATCATGAGCGACGCGGAGAGGACGTCGCGATACTGCCGGCCGACGCTGAGGGGCGAATCGTTCTTGTATCCCATGATGCCGAGAATCTGGAGGGCCTGGTGCACGATCCGCGGTGCCGCCTCCGAGCTGGCGACCTTGAGATTGTTCATCCGCAGCGCCCAGCTCATGCTCGACAGCGGCTCGAGACAGCCGTCCAGGGCATCGAACTCGGCGGCGGCGGCGGTCACGTCGTTCCGCATGGACTGGAGCATCACCGAGGCCTCGGCCAGCCGGGTCGCCGTCGCCGGGATCGTGCCCGGCTTCTTGCGCGCCTCGGCCCGGACATATGCCGATGCGCGGGCGATCGCGTCGGTGGCGATGCCCAGCCAGACCGCGCTCCACAGGATGTGCGAATAGGGAACCATCGACTGCGCCGACGAATCGGCGAACGCGCCAGGAACGATCTGCGACTCGGGGCCGGAGGCCGTCAGCTTGTAGGCCGGGCTACAGGTGCCGCGCATCCCCAGGGTGTCCCACTCGCCGGTCCGCTCCAGCGAGAGGTCGGCTTTGCGGACGAGGACCAGGACCTGGTCGGACGGGGAAGAATCGGCGGCGCGCCGGCAGGTCACCAGCAGATCGTCGGCGTACTCACCGTATGAAACGGTGGTAGCGTCCTTGACCAGGCTGAATCGCCCGTCGCCGCGCTCAATGGCGCAGATGCTGGAGCGGGTGTCGCCGCTGGTTCCCACCTCGGATGTTATCGAGGCCAGGAGCAGCTGCCGTTCGGCTACGTCGCGGAGGTAGGCTTCGAAGAACGATGACGAGCGGGCATGGCGCGCGAGGCAGGCGATCTGAATGTGGTGCATGGCGAGCACCATGCCGCTCGAGCCGCAGCCCTGGGCCAGGGCCGCGCACATGGCGGCAAGGTCACCCATGCTTGCGCCCGCCCCTCCGAGCTCCACCGGCACCAGCGCCGACAACAGCTCGGCCTCGCGCGCTGCCTCCACGGTTTCGTGGGGGAAACGTGCGTGTCGGTCGACTTCGGGTGCTTGCTTCGCGGCGATGTTGGCTGCGATGGCCTGGGCGCGGGCCAGGAGTTCGCCTGGGCTGGTGGCCGCCTGGTGGGGCGCGTGGGACATGTGATTTTCCGGAGTTTTTCAGGTAATGGGGCGCCGCGACGCATTCCCGGAGTCGCCCGTGACTGCAAGAGTTAGCAAGAAGCAGTCCTGAATGACCGAGTGAAATCCTCCCTGAGTCAAATGGTGCTATACCATTGTTAATAAATGACTTAAAGTATGTAGGAGTCAGGGCGGGCGGGGGTCGGTTTCGGTGACGGGTGTGGGGAGATTAATCCTTTTCTTATTTGTCCCATCCCGAAGCAATAATCACGATCCCCTCGGGCAGCCGGAGCCTCCACCATTGGGGAGCATGCTGGCCACCCGGGACTTCCGTGTAGGTCACGGCATACCCCTTCGATACCAGGGCATTTCGGAAACGGCGGCTCGCCTCCAGAAAGTTGGGCCCGGCGCCATTCAGGGTCGGGTGATCCTCGTTTTCCCCCACGTCGAGCAGGAACCGGATCTCCTTTTTCGGCGCCGCTTTCACCTGAATTGTCAGCCATTCCCAGGGCGGGCCGTTGGAACCCTCGGCTCCGCGCCAGAAGGCTCCGCTCTGCGACCACACGTTGCCAAAGAGCTCGGGACGGGTGAGCGCTGCGTACGCCGCGCCGAGTCCGCCCGCGCTGGAGCCGGTAATGATGACCCGGCCCGGATCGGTCGTCACCCGCCACCCTCCCTGAACCCAGGGCATCAGCTGCCGTCCCAGGAACGTGGTCATCCGCGCCGCATTGCCCAGGTCGGCGATGCGAACGCCGGAGGCGGAATCGTCGATGAGCACGGCGACAAAGGGTGGAGCCCGACCGGCCGCGAGCAGGGTGTCGAGCACCATGGGAAGCGGCATGGTGTCGCGATAGTCATTGCCGTCGAACGCGACGATCAGCGGATACGGAGTGGCGACCCGGGGATCGTAGTGAGGCGGGGTGTAGATCCAGATCCGGCGCTCGCGATGATAGGACGAGTCGAACACCACGTGCTCTTCGAGTCTTCCAGCGGGGATTTCAGTGCGGGGGTCGAGCAGCCGGGGAGCGATCGGCACCATCTGGCCGCGGGCGGGTCCCGCGGCGGCAAGCAGCAGTCCGACGATGGTTACGAGGGTGTCAGCCCGCTTTGGCATTCTTTGGCAAGCGACCCAGGCCCTGCGCAGTCAGCCATGTCATCATGGCCTTCTCGACGTCTTCATCCGACTGGCCCACTACGTGAGGCATCACCGGCCAGCGCTTTGCCGGCCCCATCAGAAACCACATAGGGGGAACCGCGGCCTCTCCGCGCCGTTCGTTGGCGGGCTGGCCATCGTAGGTGACAAAATGAAAATCGCGACCGCGGACGAAGAGGTGACGCTGTTCGGGTTTATGGCTACTCACCGGCGGCTCCACAATTTGGGTACGGGGAACCCCGCACCCCATGAATCTAACCTCAGTCGCGGTGATTGACCGGCCGGCGGGCTCTAAGATGCAGCGGCGCTTCAGGTTCTCCGGCCCCGGGCCGAATCGGCAATCAGCGTTTCCAGTCGTTTGCGCCGGGTCTCCTCCCGTTTGGCGGTCATGATTTTCCAGATCACCAGCTTGCGATATCCGGGAGGCTGGGACTGAAAAAAGCTCCATGCTGTCTTGTTCTTCCTGTCTTGAAGAACGTCGGCAGCTCAGCGAGCCCCCACGATGGTGAAGGGACCGGTTTCCACGTAGCGGGTGGGATCTCCCGCGTCCTCGAGACGCAAACGCATGTCGCTCGATGTCTTGACGCCGAACCCGGTGACAAAACCCACCGGGACCGTCCATACCAGTGAGTCCGGAATCGATGGAGCATCGGTCAGCAGGTAGCCCTTGTCGTGGCCGCCCATCGCGGCACCCAGGTTAATCCGCGCGGCGCCGCCGGCCCACCAGTGGATCGTGTAGACGGCTCCTTCGACCAGCGTATCACCAGCCTTCGGCGCCAGGATGGCGAAGGCGATTCGTGAGGCCGGGTCGGGCGTCCCGGTCGTGGCAACCGAATCGGCGAAGCCGGGCGGCGACTTCTCCGCGGGCCGGCAGGCAGCGAGTCCAAGCAGTATCAGTGTGACGTATCGCATATCAGGCCAGGGTTGCCGGCAGGTTGAGGAATTCTCTGTAGCGTCGAACGGTCGCCTCGAGAGCGCGGGATTCGGCGGCACTCAGCTTCGCGAACAGATTGGCTTCGACGGTCAGGCTGCCCTTGAGTATGACTCGTCGCCAGGTTCCAACTCGCTTTCCGCCAAAAATGATAGGGCGTACCGATCCGTCCCCCGCGGGCCGGAGTCCCCTGGCGCGCGCGGCATCCGGCACCGCGAGATCGCGGTATCCCGTCAGGCATTCGTCGTATTCCGGAATCAGGTAGGCGGCCCTGCCGGGGCGAACCCGGCGGGAGTCCGGGCCCGACCAGAAGATATGGCTGTTGATCGCTTCGCTGGAGAGCTGGTGCTGCACCATCTCCAGTCCGGCCCTGGCCGTTTTCATCGACAAACCCGACCACCACGCGAAGTGCCTGACGGTGGCCGGTCCATGACCGGTGAAGAATCGGCGAGCCAGCTCAGCCAGCGCATCGTCGCGCGTGCGGGCGCGAGCCGGCGGGACCCGTTCCTCCAGCAGCGCGTAGGTGTGCTGCTTTCCTTTGAGTGGCCCGCTGCAGACCACCCCCTCCAGCTCGGCGTTCATCATGATGCACACCATCCGCAGGCCAGTTCCGCCGACCTTGTCCTTGTCCAGGATCGCCGCCAGCTCCTTCCGCGTCTTCGAGTGTCCGCCCTCGAGGGCTCGCTCGATGAGCCGGCTGGTCCGGGTCAGGACGGGCGCATCCAGCCCGCTCACGCGGTAGGGGTATTTGTTGAGGGCATGGACGTGCGGTGCGGTCAGCTGCAGCATCCAGCGGATGTCTTCCGGTGAAACAAAATGCCAGGTCGGCCGCAGCATGTGGATGCGGAGAATCCTGCCATCGTTGAACGCCTGGTCTATTGTCGCGTCGGTACCGTTTCGCAGCCGCTGTCCGAGTGACCATTTCGCCCCGAGGTAGTCCTGCGACTGTACCGCCCCGAGCCACCGTACGACGTCCTCCGGCTGTTTCAGGGGAGAGCCGGCGATGTGCTGGTTGTAGAGCCGTCGAGTCAGGAGGTCGGTCACGTTCAGGCTCGTCGCGGCCGTTGCTTGGGCGAGATCGCCCGGATCACCGTGCGCGGCGGCCCGTCAGCGGGGAAGGGAGGTGACGCGGCCGCAATGGCCTGCCCGATCAGGGAGCGGACGGCCGGTTCTTCCAGTGTCGTCGGCGAGCTCAGCCGGACGTGGCGGACCCGGTTGCCGCTCCCTTTCAGGAGTTTGCCGGGGTCCGCCAGGGTGGCGCCATATAGGAAGCACAGGGTGACGTGGTCGGGAAACAGGGCCAGGGAAAGCACCGCTTCCGAAGGCCGTTCGGTCGGTCCGTAGCCCAACACCAGACCGTTGTAGTTGTCGTAGACAAACTCGATGCCACCCGGCACCTGCTTACGTAGCCTGGTCCGGGCCGCGCGGGCGGACCTGGCAAGCTCCGGAGTGTACTTCGCCAGGAACCCGGCCAGCTGTTTCGCCGGAGATGCTGCCGGGACTCTCGCGATGGTCTTGCCCCTACTTCTTCCTGGACAGGGTCCACATCGCGAAGGCGAGGGTGCCGTCGGTGTTCCGGGTGGCGACTACCTCGCCGCTGGTGGAATCCGTCGGATCCCGCATGGCGATCTTGTTCCCCTCGATCTTGTAGGTCAGGTCGTGCTGTTCGCCCATGAGCGTGATGTGCGCCTTCCCGCCCGACTTGAGTTCCAGCGTGACTTGGCCGGTGGAATCGTGGTAGACGCCGTCCACGCCGGAGCCGCAGGACGTAACCGTTGCGGCCGCGAGCAGAACCCAGGAAGCGGGCAGCAGCCCACGCAGTTTCTTGAGAATCATGGTAAGTCTCCGTTAAGTGTCGGGACGGCGCGAAGGATGGATATACTACCCGTCCTCGAAGGGGAGAGCAACTTTCGCGGCCTGGTATGTCCCCGGCGTCAGCTGGGCGGCAATGGATAGCCGGTTCCAGGCATTGATGGCCGCCACGGCGACCGTCAGGTTGGACAATTCTTTCTCGTTGAAATGCTGCCGCACGGCTTCATAGGTCCCATCGGGCGCGTGGCCATCGGCAATCAAGGTGATTGCGTCGGTCCACTCCAGTGCCGCCCGCTCCCGGTCGGTGTAGTACGGGGATTCCCGCCACGCGTCCGCCCATACAGCCGCTGCTCTCCCTCGCCCAGCCCGCGCAGATCCTTCCAGTGCATGTCAATGCAGTAGGCGCAGCCGTTGATCTGCGAGGCTCTGAGCCGCACCAGATGAAGAAGGGTCTCCTCCATTCCGCAGCTGCCGAGCTACTGGTCCAGCGCATCCATGGCGTCCCAGCACCGACAGCATCGCCACCTTCTCCGCTCGCACCAGGACGCCCAGGAGCAGCGCCACCGGTGAGCGCGACCGCCTGGGCCCGCCAGATCACCGGCAGGGCGTCGTGCCGGACGACCTGGTGGATCGGGTCGCCGCTGTCCAGTCGGTGACCAACCGGCACGCGCCCCTGCTGGAGCAGGCCGTGCTCGCTGATTTCAACAGTGGCGGACATTTCGGGCGCCACGTCCGGCGGATGCGTGGAGTGTACGCCGAGCGGCTGTCGGTACTGAATCGGCGAAGGAGGGCTGTCCGGATTGTTGGAGATTTCCAATGTCGAAGCTGGGTTGCAGACCGTGGGCTGGTTGCAGGGCGGGGTGGATGGAACCGCGGCGGCGGCGGCTGCCCCGATGCGGGATGTGGAAGTGATTCCTTTGAATCACTACGGAAGCGGGCGAGCGGTGTCGAAGGGCGTGCAGCTGGGGTTCGCGGCGGTGGATTCGGAAGAGATCCGGCGGGGTGTGCGCGAGCGGGCTGCAGCATTGTCCAGCATCTTCTGAACGGTATGATCTGTGGCTCCGGTACAACGCCGCGGGGCCATTGAAGCCGATCGATGATCCCGCGGCCGCCATTTCAGTGAGCCTACTGTGTAGTGCGAGGAATTGCAGTTGATGTGGGTGATACGCCTCACTTGCAAACGCTTCCTCTGTTCATAACTTGCCCCCAAGCACCTCCATCTGAAAACACCTGACGGCCGCACTGCACTGCGGCCGTCTCCAATTCTCCACCTGCAATCACTTGGGCCCATGACGATAAATATTCACCATCGCTCGTTTGTGCTGTCTATTCTCGTGCTCGCCGCGTGTGCGCAGCCGGAACAGCCTTCGACTGATTCTGAGTTTTCTTCTGAGCTTACTACCGTTACGCCTCCCCCGTTCGGTCCCTCCGGCAACTGGCTCCTGGCCTTCAGCGATGAGTTTAACGGAACCAGGCTCGACACTAAGAAATGGACTACCAACTATCCCTACGGACGGACGCCCCAGCACGGTGAGCTTGAAGGATATGCGTCCTCGGCCGTCACGGTCGCGAACGGAATGTTGAATCTGACCGCCACCAGGAAACCGCTGGGAAGCCAGCCCTACACTTCGGGAATGGTTACTTCCGCTAAGAGCTACAAGTGGCTCTATGGTGTGGCGGAGATCCGGCTCAAGACTCCGCCGGGTGTGGGCTACTGGCCGGCCTTCTGGACCATGAACATCCCCTACGGCAGCTTCCCTCCGGAAATCGACATGCTGGAGCTGAAGGGTGGCTCCCCAAGCACGATATGGCTGGGACACTACTGGGGACTCTGGCCCGTCGTTAACGGCTGGCAAAAGAGCTGGACCGGGGCCAATTTCACGACCGGCTTTCACACGGTGACAGTCGTGTGGAAGCCGGGGTCCCTGACCTGGTATGTCGATGGAATCTGGCGAGCCGGCACCACATCGCACATCCCGCAAACCGGGATGTATCTGATCGCGAACCTGGCGGTCGGCGGTACCTTCGCCGGCAACCCGACTTCGGCCACCGTATTCCCCGGCACGATGCGGGTCGACTACATCCGCGTCTGGAAGTAACCCGGGACTTGGCTCAACCCCTGGTGAGGACATGAAGCTTTGAAATGGTGGCCCAGTTGCGTGAGGTGACCCGGTCACCCAACGCCTTGGCAACCGCCCCCGCCAATTCACTATCGAGAATGCTGTTGGGGCACCAGAGGTAGGCCACCCGCGGCCCCACTCCCATCTTATCCGTCCCCCAGTCCCGTTTCAGCAACGGCTTCAGGTGTTCCATGTCCGCCGCGGAGTTGACCACACTGATCATCAGCCGCGAGTGATTGGTCGCCACCCCGAGCAGCGGGTTTCCGGCGACGATGGTGTCGAGCTCGGCAGTGGTCAGGATCGTCACCCGCGAGGTGACGCCCAGCCGTTCCGCCATCGCCTTCTCGATGCCGGTCGCAAGGTCCTTCTTCACGCGGCCGGGTACCGTGAACACCACGTTCCCGCTGTTGAGCAGGGTGCGCACCTCGCGGAATCCGAGCTCTTCGAACAGGCCGCGGAGGTCGGCCATCGCCACCCGTTTTGCCTTGCCGACATTGACCCCCCGCAACAGCGCGACGTGAGTCATCTGTTCTCGTGCTCCGGCAAATGCTCGATCATCACGTGCGCCCACCAGCTCCCTGACGCCATGACGTACGGCATGGTCCCTTCCGGTTCCGTGGGCAAACCAATTTCCGCCGCGGTGAGGAATGGGAAGTGCACCGACTGCCACTTCTCGATCGCCGCTCCGGCGGTGTTGGTGCTCCCATCGTACGCCACGATTGGACCCAGCATTCGGTAACCCGCCGTGGGATACCCTGGCAGGTGGATTGCCCGGGAATCGACAGCGGCCTTGACCCGCTCCTCGACCAGCGAGTCGCCCAGCCCCTCCTGATACAGCCCCCGGGTGAAATCAATGACGGCCAGGAATTCCGCGTTGTAGCAGCGGACGTCGAACTGGTCATCACCGGGCCAGTCGCCGGAACAGACAATGCCATTGGTGCTCGGTCGCAGGGTCACCCGCTCCCGATTGGAGGTGAATCCGCGCACCCCGGCCCCGGCGCGGAGTGGCTCCGGGAGCGGCAGGAGCGCCGCGGCGATCTGCTGGTCCGGTGTGGGAACTTGTTGCGCTCCCAACGGCACGCCGACCGCTAACAGGGCAACCAGGCACAATCTGATTCGGGACATGAAACCTCTTTGGGTCAAGGTCTTGATCTCCATGGTAACGATTCCGCTGCCGGACCTGAAGATCGTCAAGTCGGTCCCGGGCATGATGGACCGATTTGAACCCCGGGGCGGGGAGCCGCCGTATGGCAGCCAGAGCTTCCACTGGCTCCCGCGCTACCCTTTCGATGGAGAATTCAATGACACCGAGACCTTCAGGGCCGATCGTTGCCCTCGTCATGGCTATCGGGTGCCTTTCAGCCGCTCCCCTGCGTGCCCAGGCGGTCAGTGACTCAGCCGAGTTCGCCAACTGGCGCCAGGTCCACAAGGAGGACGTGGACGGCCTGCGGCAGAAGTTCATGGCGCTGGCCCGGGCGATTCCCGCCGACAAGCTGGGATGGCGCCCCATGGCGGGGAGCCGGTCGTTTCACGAGGTCTTCGCCCACATCGCCGCGGAGGGATTTGTCGAGCCGGTCGGATTCGGCCGGCCGCTTCCGGCCGGTTCGGTCGCCAATTTTGACGCTGAAGAGGCCCGCCTCAGTGCCTTGCCGGATGACCAGTTGCTGGCCGCCATGGACCGAGCGATGGAGAACCTGAGCGCCACCTTTGGTGGCCTGTCGCTCACGAAGATGAACACGCCATTCCAGTTCTTCGGACAGCGCACTTTTCCACGGGCAGCCGTGACCTACAGTCTCATTGACCTGCACGAGCACCTGGGCCAGCTGGTCTCCTACGCGCGGATGAACCAGATCGTGCCGCCGTGGAGCCGCCGGAACTAGGGAATCATTGTCATCCCTGCCTCGTTCGGCGTTAGTGGCGCGCGGATCAACTGCGTAAGGGAAGGTGTCTCAAGCCATTTCTTGCCGGCCCAACCGGCTCCCGGTAGCGTCGCAAGATCCCGGACGAAGCTCGCATCGGTCGGATCAATCCCCGGCCAGCATCGCATACACCTGGGAGCGAAGAGTCCGCCGATCACCGCCATCGCGCCATCCGGGATCACCCGTCCGGACGTATTGTTGTACTCACCGACCACGCGATATCGCCGGCCGGCACGAAGCGCCAGGCCGGGTCCGCTCACCCCGGGCAGCTTTCGCGGCATATCGCGAAGGCGCCCGTCCGGGGCCACCTCTGCCTTCAACTCCAGGATCACTCGGCCCGTTGCCACCTCTTCAAGGCGGAGCGCCACCCCGTAGTCGTGCAGGTGTCCGCCGACGGCAACCAGGCGCCCGTCGATCGGCATGACAAACTCGCGGGTCTTGAGCGAATGTCCCATCGGAAGATCGTACGCATCCGAGGTCCCTACCTCGTAATCTGCATCAAGTGCCACGGGGAGTACCGGCTGGGGACGCGGGACGAGATCCGCGGGGCTCCATCGAAATGTCAGCTGTACCCAGACATCATGGAGGTCGGTCATTCCCGGGTTTTTCCATGCGGCCATCATGGCCATGCGGGCGCCCAGGGGCAACGGAATGGCGATCGACGGGGGAAGCAGCACCGGCCGGGTTTCCTGTCCCGTGGCCACGACCCGCTCGACCGCTGGCTGCAACAACTGGCGCCGATCGAGATTCAGCACGTTCAAGTGGTGCAGCAGGGTCTGGGGCAGGGGACGATGCGAGCCATCCATCACTTCGACGCTGAAGCCCCGTAGTCCTCCGGAGACCGGCCATGCAAATCCGAAGAGGGGGGTCTCATGCCCCTCGGCGTGATGATTGCCGTGATGACCTTCTCCCATCATCGCCGGGAGAACGTAGGGCCCCGTCACCACCCGTACCTCGTGGCGCGCGGAATCGACCACGACGCTGAATCCCGGTGCCCCCCGGTCACTGGCCTGCTGGAAGTTCAGCAGGGCCAGCATAGCTGTACCGCAGAGAATAGCCGACATGAAACGCTCCGGTTGAGTGAAATCGCGATCTCACGTTCAACCAGACCGGTCAAGCCGGGATCAAGAGCCGGCAATTTGAACTATCCCGTCCGCCCGATTATGCTGGTAGTCCCCCCTACGGATCACCCCGGAGACCCCATGTATTCCCGTTCAAGTGTCGGCCAGGTGGTGGCGGTTGCTGCACTGATGGCCGCGGCCCTTCCGCTATCGGCACAGGCCCCGGCGCCCGCACGGCGCGTTGCTCCCCGGCCCGCCCCGATCGCCATTCCCTATACCCGCTACATCCTCGGCAACGGGCTGACCCTGCTGGTCCACACCGACCACAAGGCGCCGATCGTTGCGGTCAATATCTGGTACCACGTCGGGTCCAAGAACGAGAAGCCGGGCCGCACCGGATTCGCTCACCTGTTCGAGCACCTGATGTTCAACGGCTCGGAGAACTTCAATACCGACTACTTCGGGCCGTTCGAGCGCGCCGGTGCGACCGACATGAACGGCACCACCAACAACGACCGCACCAACTACTTCGAAAACGTTCCCACCCCCGCGCTCGACATGGCGCTCTGGATGGAGTCCGACCGGATGGGTCACCTGATCGGGGTGCTGGACACCGCCAAGGTGAACGAGCAGCGCGGCGTGGTACAGAACGAGAAGCGGCAGGGTGAGAACGAGCCCTACGGCAAGACCGAGGAGCTGATCACCGAGGCGACCTATCCGGCCTCCCACCCGTATTCGTGGACCGTGATCGGGTCCATGGACGACCTGAACGCGGCCTCGACCGACGACGTGAAGGAGTGGTTCCGAAATTATTACGGCGCCGCCAACGCGGTGATCGTCCTCGCGGGCGACATCGACAGCGCGACCGCCCGGCAGAAGGTGGAGCAGTACTTCGGTGACATCCCCTCGGGACCGCCGGTGGCCCATCATACCGCCTGGCCCGCGCCGATGACCGGCACCCATCGCCAACTGCTCCAGGACCGGGTGCCGCAGAGCCGGATCTACATGGTGTGGAATATCCCGGCGTGGGGCAGCCAGGAAGGTACCTATCTCGACCTGGTGAGCGACGTGCTCGGAGCCGGCAAGACCTCCCGACTCTACAAGCGGCTGGTGTATGACGACCAGAGCGCGACCGACGTCGGTGTCTTCACCGATCTTCGCGAAATCGGCGGCCAGTTCCTGATCCAGGCGACGGTAAAGCCGGGCGGCGACCCGGCGGTGGTGGAGCGCGCCATCCACGAGGAAATGGCCCGCTTCCTCGCGACCGGCCCCACCCCGCGCGAGATACGCCGGGTGCAGACCCGGTACCGGGCCAACTTCGTCCGGGGGGTCGAGCGGATCGGCGGGTTCGGAGGCAAGAGCGATGTGCTGGCGCAGGGCGAGGTGTTCGCCGGGAACCCGGAGCAGTACAAGAGCATGCTGGCCTGGGTCGCGGGCGCGACGCCCGCCCGCCTGCTGGACGCGTCGCGGCGATGGCTCTCCGACGGCGTGTACATCCTGAATGTGGAGCCGTTCCCCGAGTTCACCGCGGCCAGCACCGGCGTGGACCGGAGCAAGGTGCCGGGCCCGGGTTCGCCGCCAGCGGTGCGCTTCCCCGAGATGGTGCGCGACACGCTGTCCAACGGCCTCAGGGTCGTGCTCGCCCAGCGGAATACGATTCCCCAGGTGAATATGGTGCTGATGATCGACGCGGGATTCGCGGCCGACCAGTTCGGGAAGCCGGGCACCGCCAGCCTCGCGATGAACATGCTGGATGAAGGAACCACCTCGCTCAATGCGCTGCAGATCAGCGATACGCTCTCGATGCTGGGCGCCAACCTGAACACCGGCTCGGGGCTCGACATGTCGTCGGTATCGCTATCCGCTCTCAAGGAGAATCTCGACGCCTCGCTCGGCATCTTCGCCGACGTGATCCTGCATCCGTCCTTCCCGGCGGAGGATTTCCAGCGGCTCCAGCGGCAGCGGCTCGCCGGGATCCAACGGGAGAAAGTGCAGCCGGTGTCGATGGCGCTCCGGGTATTCCCCCGGCTGTTGTACGGCCAGGGCCACGCCTACGGCAATCCGCTGACCGGCTCCGGTACCACTGAGTCGGTGAACTCGATCACCCGCCAGGACCTGATCGACTTCCGCAATACCTGGTTCAAGCCCAACAATTCGACGCTGGTGGTGGTAGGTGCCACCACGATGGCGGAGCTCAAACCAAGGCTGGAGCGGCTGTTCGCATCCTGGCGGCCGGGCAGCGTGCCGACCAAGAACCTGGGCACCGTGCAGGTGCCGGCCCGGCCCTCCGTGTACCTGGTGGACCGCCCCGGCTCCGACCAGTCGGTGATCTTCGCCGGCAATGTCGCGCCGCCCAAGGGCAATCCGGACGAGGTCGCCATCCAGGCCATGAATACCCTGCTGGGCGGCAACTTCACGTCCCGCGTCAACATGAACCTGCGGGAGGACAAGCACTGGTCGTACGGGTCGTTCACCGTGCTCTGGGACGCCAAGGGCCAGCGGCCGTTCTTCGCCTACGCCCCGGTGCAGACCGACAAGACCAAGGAGTCGATGGCCGAGCTGGTAAGGGAACTGAGCGACATCGGCGGGTCGCGTCCGGCTGACGCCGACGAGCTGAGCCGGGCCCAGGCCTCGATGACGCTGAGTCTTCCGGGACAGTGGGAGACGATGAACGCGGTGATGGGCTCGATCAACGAGATCGTCACCTACGGCCTGCCGGACAACTATTACGAGACCTATGCCTCCCGGGTGGACGCGCTGACCCCGGCGCAGATGACCCCCGCGGCGAAGGAAGTGATTGCGCCGGACCGGCTGATCTGGGTGGTGGTGGGGGACCGGGCGAAGATCGAGGCCGGGATTCGCGAGCTCAACCTGGGTGAGATTCACTTCATCGACGCGGATGGGAACCCGCTGCAGACGCCGCCTACGCCGTAAGTCCTGAAAGGGAAGAAATGCAAAGGCGCCGCCGCAGGTTGGGCGGCGCTTTTCTTAACGGCAACAGCACACCGTTCATCGGCAACTGCACACCGCCGAGACGCTGAGGCCGCTGAGGTTTCGCAGAGAACTGAAACAATAATTTCGTCGTTACTGGTAGGCCGGTAACTTGCGTCTCGGCGGTGTGCAGTTGCCGAGCCCAAAGGACAGCACGGAGGTCCGGCCTTCTAGCGAATCAACGGACGTCCCGGCATCTTTCGAAGAGACAACCCTAACGAGTATTCATGCCTGCAATCCTTCTCAAAACTCCTATCCCGGGGCCGGCCAGCAAGGCCCTCATGAAGCGACGGAAGAACGCCGTCTCCAATGCGGTGCCGACCACGACTTCGATCGCCATCGCCCAGGCCGATGGTGCGATCATCACCGATGTCGATGGCAACCGGCTGATCGACTTTGGCGGCGGGATCGGCACCGTCAACGTCGGTCACCGGAATTCCCGGGTTCTCGCCGCGGTGCGGGAACAGCTCGACCACTTTCTGCACGTGGCGATGCCGGTCTCGACCTACGAACCGTACGTAAGGCTGGCCGAGCGAATGAACCGGATCACGCCGGGCGGACACCAGAAGAAGACGCTCTTCGTCAACAGCGGGGCCGAGGCGGTGGAGAACGCCATCAAGGCTGCCCGGTTTTTCACCGGGCGATCCGCGGTCGTTTGCTTCGAGCACGCGTTTCATGGCCGCACCAATCTCACCATGGGCCTCACGGCCAAGGTAATGCCATACAAGAAGGGCTTTGGGCCCTTCGCCCCCGAGATCTACCGGATTCCTTTCCCCTACTGCTATCGCTGCGGGGAAGCGGGGAAGCAGGGAAGCGGGGAATGCTGCCAGGCCGCTCCAGGGTACTTCGGGTCCTTGTTCGCCGGGGTGGTGGATCCCGACTCCGTGGCGGCGATCATCATCGAGCTGGAGCTGGGGGAGGGGGGCTTCGTACCCGCGCCGCCTGAATACGTCTCCGCGCTGGCCTCTTTCGCCAGGGAGCACAAGATCCTGCTCATCGCCGACGAGATTCAGACCGGCTTCGGGCGCACCGGTAAGATGTTTGCCTGTGAGCACTACGGCCTGGTGCCGGATCTCATCACCACTGCAAAGTCCCTGGCGGGAGGGCTTCCGCTCGCCGCCGTCACCGGCCGCGCCGATGTCCTGGACGCGCCCCAGGTGGGCGGGCTCGGCGGCACCTTCGGCGGAAACCCGCTCTCCTGTGCCGCGGCGCTCGCCGTGCTGGATGTCATGGAACAGGACAATGTCTCGGCCCGTGCCGCCCAGTTGGGCACCGTCGTGCGCGAGCGCTTTGCGACCTGGGCCTCGCGCTACCAGTGGATCGGCGACGTCCGCGGACTCGGCGCCATGATTGCGATGGAACTGGTGACCGACCGGGCGAGCAAGGTTCCCGATAAGGATCGCACGAGTCGCTTACTGGCGGCCGCACTGGAACGGGGGCTGATACTGCTGTCGGCGGGGACCTACGGCAACGTGGTCCGGATTCTTTTCCCGTTGACGATCGAGGATGCTGTGCTGCAGGAGGGTTTGGGTGCCATGGAGCAGGCACTGGAGGCCATCGCGTAGTTCGGGGCTGGGCGTTTCCCTGGTTCCGGATTCCAGTTTCGATGCGCTTCAACGCAGAGTACGCCGAGGGGCAGAGGCTCGCAGAGAAAACTTTAAACAATTGACGCGCATCGAAGCCCGAGCAGGGCACGATGGCAGTACACGCACTACGAATTGGTCAACTATCCAGATCGTACGCTTTTCGCATCCAGTCCCTGGCCTCTTTGTTAAACTCCTTCACTGAACTCAACCCGATCCGGTGGGTGATCCGGTCGCCCTTCGCCTCTCCGCCGGTTTCCACCAGGCGCCCTGTCGGTTTCACTCCCTTGAGACAGAACCCCAGGTCGAGCCGGGTCCGGGTGGTGGTTTTCACCTGGGCAAAGACATGCGCTCGGTAGAACGGAACGATGGTCTTGCCGGGACTCACCTTGACGTCCTTCCCCAGGTCAAAGGCAAATTCGAGGATCGCCTCGTAGATGGGGCGTAAGGCGGCGCGGGGTCCGGAGAACTGGGCATCCACGTAGCCGGGGGCGGCCTCGAGGAACGCCGCCGATTCGCGCTTCATGTCGGCGGCATCCTGGTACATCCTGAGGAAGCCGGGGTGGATGCTGTAAGGGTTGTGGGTCACGCCTGGCTCCGTTCGGCGAGTCCCTTACCTGGCACCGTTTTCAACACGTAGTCACGTAGGGCACGTTGGGCCACGTAGAAAAGCCTTCTTGACAGCTGTACAAACGCTCTTTTCGCAGATTATTACAGCAGCATAAATCATGTGGGAAGCAGTTAACTGTTTTCCTTGTTCTACGTGACCTACGTGTCCTACGTGACTACGTGTTGAAAAGGGCCGTCCGTGGAGGAAGCTCAACTACCCCATCCCCCTCGACAGCTTCAAGGTTTCGCCGTACGTTATGCCCGAATCCGCACAACCTTAATCTGAGGCCTCCCCGTGGCAGCTCCCGCACCCCAGGCGTCCGACCCGGTGGTCCGCTTCTCCCGGGTGACCAAGAGCTTCGCCGATATCAAGGCCGTCAACGATATCTCCTTCGACATCAAAAAAGGCGAGTTCTTTTCGATCCTGGGCCCCAGCGGCTGCGGGAAGACCACCACCCTGCGCCTGCTGGCCGGCTTTGAGGAGCCCGACAGCGACGGCGGCGAGGTGAGAATCCTCGGCGAAGTGGTCAACGCCAAGCGCCCCTACGAGCGCAATATTTCCATGGTCTTCCAGAACTACGCCCTGTTCCCCCACCTCACGGTCGAGAAGAACATCGCATTCGGACTGGAGCGGCGGAAGACTCCCCGGGAGGAGATCGGCCCCCGGGTCCGGAAGGCCATGGAAATGGTCCGGCTGGACCCGGCCATCTTCGCCAAGCGGCAACCGGCCCAGCTCTCCGGCGGCCAGCGGCAGCGGGTCGCCCTGGCCCGCGCCCTGGTGCTTCAGCCCCCGATCCTGCTCCTCGACGAACCGCTCGGTGCCATCGACCTCAAGCTTCGGAAGGAAATGCAGATCGAGCTCAAGGCGCTGAACAAGCAGCTGGGCATCACCTTCATTTACGTCACCCATGACCAGGAAGAGGCGCTCACCATGAGCGACCGGATCGCGGTCATGAGCAACGCCAAGATCGCCCAGCTGGGCTCGCCGGCGGAAATCTACGAGAACCCGCGCACCGCCTTCGTCGCCAAGTTCATCGGCGAGTCGAACTTCTTCAGCGGGACCGCGAAGCGGAACACCGGCAACGGCTGGGAGGTGGAGACGAAGGACGGGAGCATGTTCCGGATCCCGGCGAACCCCGCCGTGCGGGAAGCCACCGAGGTGCAGATCGCGGTGCGTCCCGAGTGGATGGACCTGGTGCGGCCCGACGAGATCCCGCCCAATGAAAACTCGGCCAACGGGAAGGTGCGGGAGGTCTTCTACCTGGGCGAGATGATGCACATCGTGGTCACCCTGGCCGAAGGAAACGACGTCACGGTCGCGATCAGGAATGAAGGCCAGCTGATCAAGCCGCTGTCCTGGAAGGTGGGAGACCCGGCCGCCGTGGCCTGGCTCCCCGAGGACTGCCAGATCCTCGAGTCCGAGTAATGGCCGGCGTCCGGGAACGGTCCCTGGCCTGGCTGCACCGCCGCCCCCAGGCGCAGGCCTGGAGCCTGCTTGGCCCCGGGACGTTCTGGCTGGTGCTGTTCTTCGCCATCCCCATTTTCATCATGCTGGCGTACAGCTTCATGGTGCGGGGCATCTACG
>JBDTTZ010000124.1:0-2558 GCA_040008015.1 Gemmatimonadota bacterium | reverse complement strand
ACCGGCTGGATGAGGCGCTGGACCTGCTGGAGCAGGCACTCAAGACGCCGGGGACCATATCGAGCGCCGTTCTCCGGGTGGATCCGTTGTACGCCCCGCTCCGGGGCAATCCCCGGTTCGAGCGGTTGGCTGCCGGCCGCTAGTCCCCGTTTTCCAGCCGCAGTTTCGACTCCAGATCAAACCAGTGCAGTTTCGCCGGATTGGCCTGGAGCCGCACGCTGCTGCCAGGCTGGGGCGGGGTGCGGGCTTCAGACCGGACCGTCATGGCGTGGGTCCCTGCCTTGACATGCAAGAGCAACTCATTGCCCAGTAACTCCGCCAATTCCACCAGCCCGACGATTCCGTTACGTTCACCCTCCGCCACGTGCAGGTCCTCGGGGCGAATCCCCAAAATCACGGCCCGGCGCGGAGTTTCAGGCAACGCATTTGCGCCAGCGCCCGGAATCTCGAGGTTCCACCCGCCGCCCGCCGGTTGAAAGCGCAATCCGCCCTCCCGCACTATCTCGCCGGGGACTAGATTCATCGCCGGGCTCCCGATGAATCCGGCCACGAAGGTGTTACTCGGCTGCTCGTAGAGCTTCATCGGCGCCGCGATCTGCTGGACCTTGCCCTTGTCCAGCACGACAATGCGGTCTCCCAGCGTCATTGCTTCCACCTGGTCATGGGTCACGTAGATCATCGTGGCGCCCAGCCGCCGGTGCAGTGCCGCAATCTCCCGGCGCATCTGGAGCCGCAGCTTGGCATCGAGATTGGACAGCGGCTCGTCGAACAGAAAGGCCTTGGGTTGCCGCACGATTGCCCGCCCCAGCGCGATGCGCTGGCGCTCCCCGCCGGAGAGTTGTTTCGGCTTCCGGTCCAGCAGCTCGGTGATCCCCAGCAGCTCGGCGGCCTGGCGCACCCGGGCGTCGATGTCCTGCCGCGGCATTTTGCGCAACTTGAGCGCGAAGCCCATGTTTTCGTACGCGGTCATGTGGGGATAGAGCGCGTAACTCTGGAACACCATGGCGATGTCGCGATCCCGGGGTGCCAGGCTGGTAACGTCGGTGCCGCCGATCGCCACGGTTCCCGAGGTCAGGGTTTCCAGGCCGGCGATAATGCGGAGCGTCGTGCTCTTGCCGCAACCCGACGGTCCCACCAGCACGCAGAACTCGCCGTCCGGGATGTCGAGGGTGACATCGTCCACCGCGACCCGGGTCTTCCCGGCCACCGGAAAGGCTTTCCGCACGTGCTCCAGTTTTACATTCGCCATGGCGTTTCCGACTCCCTATGAGCGAGCTATTCCGTTTTCCCGAAGGTTTCCTCTGGGGCGCCTCGACCTCGGCGTACCAGATCGAAGGATCTCCACTGGCCGACGGGGCCGGGCCCAGCATCTGGCACCGGTTCTCCCACTCGCCCGGCCGCACCGCCCATGGCGAGACCGGCGACATCGCCTGCGATCACTACCGCCGGTACCGGGACGACGTCGCCCTGATGAAGGGCCTGGGCCTCGGCGCGTACCGTTTCAGCATTTCGTGGAGCCGCATCTTCCCCAACGGCACCGGCCGGCCCAATCCCGCGGGGCTCGATTTCTACAGCCGCCTGGTGGACGAGCTGCTGGCCGCCGGTATCAGCCCCTCCGCCACGCTCTACCACTGGGACCTGCCCGCGGCACTCGACGACCGGGGCGGCTGGCTCAATCCCGACATGCCGCAGTGGTTCGCCGACTACGCCTCCACGGTGTTCAAGGCGCTGGACGACCGGGTGCCGATGTGGGCTACCCTGAACGAGCCCTGGGTGGTCACCGATGGCGGCTACCTGCACGGCGTCCTCGCCCCCGGCCACCGGAATCTTTTCGAAGCGCCGATCGTTTCCCATAACCTGCTTCGCTCTCACGGCAACGCCCTTCAGGCGTATCGGGCCACCGGGAAACACCAGATCGGGATCGTGGTGAACCTGGAGCCCAAGTATCCGGCCAGCCAGTCCGCGGAGGATCTCGCGGCCACGGCGCGGGCCGAGGCCTACATGAACCGGCAATTCCTCGATCCGATCTTCAAGGGCTCGCATCCGGCCGAGCTGCTCGACATCTTCGGCGAAGCCTGGCCCGCCGACGCCGATCGTGGGATGGAGCTGGTCCGGCAGCCGATCGATTTCCTGGGCATCAACTTCTACCTGCGCGGCGTCACCCGGCATGCTCCGAAGCAGCGCCCGGTGCGGGCCAAAAATGTCCGGCAGCCACAACACACCATCACCGAAACCGGGTGGGAAGTCTTTCCGGCCGCGCTCACCCGGGTGCTTACCTGGGTGAAGGAGCGGTACGGACCGATTCCACTCTATGTCACCGAGAACGGCGCCGCCTTTTACGACGCGCCCGCCGCCACGAACGGCCAGGTGGACGATCCGCTCAGAGTTCATTATTACCGGGAACACCTGAAAGCGGCGCACGCGGCCATCCAGCAAGGCGTCGATCTCCGCGGCTACTTCGCCTGGTCCCTGCTCGACAACTACGAATGGAGCCTGGGCTATTCCAGGCGGTTCGGCATCGTGCACGTCAACTTCGAGAACCAGGAGCGGACTCCGAA
>JBDTTZ010000123.1:0-3575 GCA_040008015.1 Gemmatimonadota bacterium | reverse complement strand
CTTCGAGCGGGGTGACAGGGATCAATGTCACTCCGCTCATTGATGTTCTGCTGGTCTTGTTCCTCATCTTCCTGGCCATCGTGCTCCTGGGCCGGCGAACCTTGCCGGTCGCGATCCCGGCGGATGGCGGTGGCGGCAGTGATCCCCAGATCCTCCTCGACATCACGTCCTCCGGCGGGTATCGGCTCAATGGCCAGCCGATTCCCGGCGGCCAGCTGGCGCCGGTGCTCGAGGCCGCACTGCGGAGCCGCACTGTCCGGCTAGTGTTCATCCGGACCGCTCCGGAACGGGCCTACCAGGACTTCATTACCGCGTCGGATATCGCCAGAGGAGCGGGGGCGAGCCTGGTCGCCATGGTCAGCTCGAAGGGAATTGCCTACCACGAAGACACGAAGGAATGAAAGCACGAAGTGGTATTGAAAGATGCCAGGACGAGTGCTGGTTGATTAGATTTGGAACGTTCCCGAGTGTGCGTTCGTAGGTTTTTGGGCGTGCAGAACCTCTTGAACCGCGCGTCCAAACAACGATGAGACCACCAGCCGTTCCGACTTTCGCGCTCTCCCGTCCCGCCCGTGCCTCCCGGCCCGGGGGGTTGCTCGCTTCGCTCCTCTTTCACGTCTCCATTATCCTGCTCCTGGCCTATCCCGCCACCCAGTTCCTGCGGCTCCGGGACCCGGGGGACAACCCCTATTCAGGCTCCGGTGGAGGGGGGGGCGGAGGTGGCGGAAGTGCAGCAGTTGCCTATATTCCGCTGCCCGTGTTTCGGCCCCCTCCGCCGTCGGAGGAAGCGGTGTTGCCAACCGTGGAACCACCTGAGGTTCCTGAAGTTCCCGAGGCGGTACCGGTGGATTCGGTGAAGCCCACAGAGCTGGCCAGTGCGGACAGCTCGGCGCACACGGGAGACGGATCCGAGGGGGCGCCAGGCCCGGGTTCAGGGGGTGGAACCGGCGGCGGCAATGGACCCGGCAACGGCCCGGGCAATGGACCGGGGAGTGGTGCAGGCGAGGGAGGCCTGGGAAGCGAGCAACCTCCCCGCTGGCGGCAGGCGATCATGCCTCCGGAGAACCCGCCCCGGGACCTCAAGGGGCAGACGGTGACCATCAACTTCTCGATCCGTGCTGATGGCCGGGTCGAGCGAGTGCAATTCGATCCCGAAATACGCAACCGTGATTTTGCCAACAAATTCAGAGAACGCCTCCTCAGCTACGTCTTCACCCCAGCGCGCAATGCCGCCGGGGCAGCGATCGCGGCCGAGTATCCTATCAGATTTACGTTCTGAATCTTTCCCGCTGTGCTCAATTCGCACCATAACGTCTTCAGCCCCTCTCCATTTGCCAGGAGTTCCTAGCGTATGTCCCTGAGTGCCCTGATTCCGTCCCTTCGTTCGCCCCGAACTGCCCGGCTGTCACGGTGGGCCGCCATCCTGTTGCTGACGGTGAGCCTCGGGCTCTCCGTGGCCGCCCCGCTCATGGCCCTGGGCCAGGACGCGGGAACCGCGGCTCCGGTCCAGGAGCACCGCCCCGGTGGCGAGGTGAACCTGCGGCTGCCTGATCTCAATCAGGGCGACTTCCTGGGATTCACGGGGCACCAGATCCTGCTCTCGGGTCTCGTGGTCTGCGTGCTGGGCCTGCTCTTCGGCATCCTGAGCTACGCCAACGTGAAGAGGATGCCGGTTCACAAGGCGATGGCGGATGTCTCGGCGCTGATCTACGAGACCTGTAAGGCGTACCTGTTCCAGCAGGGCAAGTTCCTGCTCCGGCTCTGGGTGCTCATCAGCATCGTCCTCGTCGTGTACTTCATGCTGACCGGTCTGGAAGTGCCCAAGATCGGCATCATCCTGCTGTTCAGCCTGATCGGCATGGCCGGCAGCTACTTTGTCGCCTGGTTCGGCATCCGGATCAATACCCTGGCCAACTCGCGCACCGCGTTCGCCAGCCTCAAGGGGAAGGGCTGGCCGGTCTGCGACATCCCGCTCCGTGCCGGCATGAGCGTCGGCATGATGCTGATCTCGGTCGAGCTGCTCTTCATGCTCGCCATCCTGCTCTTTATCCCCTCGACGGTCGCGGGCGCCTGCTTCCTCGGCTTCGCGATCGGCGAGTCGCTCGGAGCGTCCGCGCTCCGGATCGCGGGCGGCATTTTCACCAAGATCGCCGACATCGGGTCCGACCTGATGAAAGTGGTCTTCAAGATCAAGGAAGACGACCCGCGGAATCCCGGCGTCATCGCCGACTGCACCGGCGACAATGCCGGCGACTCGGTGGGTCCCACCGCCGACGGATTCGAGACATACGGCGTCACCGGCGTCGCGCTGATCTCGTTCATCGTGCTGGCCGTGACCGACCCGGTGGTGCAGGTCCAGCTCCTGGTCTGGATATTCCTGATGCGGGTCATGATGGTGCTGGCGTCCGCGGCCTCCTACCTGGTCAACAACGCGATCGCGGCCGGCAAGTTTCGCGATGCCGTCAAGTTCAACTTCGAGAATCCCCTCACCGCGCTGGTGTGGCTCACCTCGATCGTGTCGGTCATCCTCACGTTCGTCGTGTCGAAGCTGATCATCCCCAACCTGGCCGGCAACACCAGCCTGTGGTGGCAGCTTTCGCTGGTCATCACCTGCGGAACGCTGGCGGGCGCCATCATTCCGGAGATGGTCAAGGTCTTTACCTCCACGCATTCGAAGCACGTGCGCGAGGTCGTCACGTCGTCGCGCGAAGGCGGCGCCTCGCTGAACATCCTCTCCGGCCTGGTGGCCGGCAATTTCTCGGCCTTCTGGCTCGGCATGACGATCATGGGCCTCATGGCCGCGGCGTACGGGGTCAGCCTGTACGGGCTGAGCCAGGAAGGGCTGATGAAGGCCCCGGCCATCTTCGCGTTCGGCCTGGTGGCCTTCGGCTTCCTGGGCATGGGGCCGGTCACCATCGCGGTGGATTCCTACGGCCCGGTGACCGACAACGCCCAGTCGATCTACGAGTTGTCGCAGATCGAGGAAATCCCCAACATCCAGGCCGAGTTGAAGCGTGACTTCGGCTTCGATACCAACTTCACGATGGCCAAGGAGCTGCTGGAGGAGAACGACGGGGCGGGGAACACCTTCAAGGCCACCGCCAAGCCGGTGCTGATCGGCACCGCGGTGGTGGGCGCCACCACCATGATCTTCTCGATCATCATGGCGCTGACCCACGGGCTGACCGAGGGCATGGCGAACCTGTCCATCCTCCATCCGCCCTTCCTGCTGGGTCTCATCACCGGCGGCGCGGTGATCTACTGGTTCACCGGCGCTTCCACCCAGGCCGTCACCACCGGCGCCTACCGCGCGGTGGAGTTCATCAAGGCCAACATCAAGCTCGAAGGCTCGACCAAGGCCTCGGTCGAGGACAGCCGCCGGGTGGTCGAGATCTGCACCGTCTACGCCCAGAAGGGGATGTGGAACATCTTCCTCGGCGTCTTCTTCGCGACGCTGGCGTTCGCCTTCGTGGAGCCGTTCTTCTTCATCGGTTACCTGATCTCGATCGCGATGTTCGGTCTCTTCCAGGCCATCTTCATGGCCAACGCCGGCGGCGCCTGGGACAACGCCAAGA
>JBDTTZ010000122.1:0-3011 GCA_040008015.1 Gemmatimonadota bacterium | reverse complement strand
CGGCGACTCCTCGCTGGACGAGCTGCTGCGGGTGACCGGCGCGCCGTCCACCGATACCTCGGTGGCCACGGCGGCCGCGGCCGCCGCCGCCCTGACGGCCCCTCCGGCGGCGCCGGTGGTTGCGCCGCTCCGACCCTCCGAAGAGATGGCCAGCCCCATCGCACCGGCCCGCAGGACACCGGTGGCCGTGGATCTCTCCACCGCGTTCGATCTGGTGGAAGACGGCACACCGCCGGTCGAAGTTCCCCGCCGCCAGGCCACGGTGCTCCTGGTCGACGATGAAGACCAGCTGCGGAAGGTGATGCGCGACCTGCTGGAACGGGATGGCTACTCGGTCGCGGAGGCGCGGGATGGCGTGCAGGCGCTGGACGAAGTGGACCGCCACGCCCCTGACGTGATCGTGCTGGACCTGAACCTGCCCGGGCTCGATGGCTACACGGTGCTGTCGAAGCTCCGCAGCCGCGATGCGACCCGCGACATCCCCGTCATCGTCCTCACCGCCAAGGGGGACGAAGACAACGAGGTCCGGGTCTTCGAACTGGGCGCGGACGACTTTCTCACCAAGCCTTTCCGGGCCCGCGCCCTCTCGGCCCGGCTGGAGTCGCTGCTCGGCCGCCGCCGCTCCTGATCCGCCAGTCGCTCGAATCTCCATGACTCTCGTACGTGCTTCCATCGTGGATGTCTATCCGCTCCGGGGATCCGGCGCGGATTTCGAAGTCCTCGGCCTGCGCCGCGCTCCCGACACCCGTTGCGGCGGTTCCTGGGAAGTGGTGCACGGCCACGTCGAGGGGGAGGAGTCTCCGGTGGCCGCGGCGCTGCGCGAGCTCAGGGAGGAGACCGGGGTGGACGCCGAGCGGCTGTACAACGTGAGCCGGGTGGAGAGCTTCTTCCTGCACCGCAGCAACGAGATCGCGCTGATCCCGGCATTTGCCGCCTTTCTCGACCCGGGCGCCGCCGTGCGGCTCTCCGCGGAGCACGATGCCCACGAATGGATGAAGCTCGACGCGGCGAAGAACCGGCTGGCGTGGCCCCGCGAGCACCGCGCGCTGGAGGATATTGTCACGTTGTTCCGGGGCGGCAATGCCGGTCTCCTCGAGGACGTGCTCCGGGTGAGCGGGCCCAACCGGTCGTCGGGACCCGCCCGGGTTCAGGCACTATGAGGAAATCTTCCGCCCTGGCCTTCCTGGTGCTCCTCCCCCTGCTGCGGCTGGGTGGCGGTGCCGATCCCTGCGTGCGGATCACCAAGGCGGGAACCCAGGTCCAGGGCGACGTGAGGATCTGTCCCGGCCGCTATCGCTTCGCGGATGGGGCGGAGCGGGGAGTGATCATCCTCGCCGGGTCGCTCACCCGGCTCGACCTCACCGGTGTCACGCTGGACAGCGGCGACTCGGTGCCGTCCCGCTACGTCGGGGTCGGGGTGATGGCCAAGGGGGTGGACCGGGTGGAGATCGTGGGGGGAACCATCCGGGGCTACCGGTATGGAGTACGGATCGAGGGCGGCCGCGGCCACCGGGTGAGTGGCATGGACCTGTCCGGGTCGCGCAAACAGGCGCTCCGCTCGACCCCGGAACGGTTCGACGAGGCCGACTGGCTCGACATCTTTCATCCCGACACCTTCGAGACGTACGGCGGCGGGCTGCTGCTGAAGTTCACCGACGGCGCTTCCATCACCGGAATCACCGCGCGGAACTCCCAGAACGGTATCGGGCTGATCGGGGCGCGGGGCAGCTACATCGCCGACAACGATGTTTCCTTCAATTCGGGCTGGGGCATCCATCTCTACCAGTCGGTCCAGAACGTCATCGTGCGGAACCAGGCGCACCACAACGTGCGCTGCGAGTCCCCCGGCTACAGCCAGGGCTGCGATTCGGCGGGCCTGTTGCTGCGCGAGCACAGCGACTCCAACCTGGTCGCGGACAACAATCTCACCTATTCGGGCGACGGGTTCTTCCTGAGCGGCCAGCGCGGCGTGGTGCAGCCCTCCATCGGCAACCTGGTGCTGCGCAACGACGCGTCGTTCTCGCCGCACAACGCGTTCGAGTCCACCTTCAGCGCGTGGAACGTCTTCCTCGACAACCGGGCCGACAGCTCGGGCTATGGTTTCTGGCTCGGGTACTCCACCGGCAACACGGTGCGCGGCAATACCATCGTTGGCACCCGGAGCATCGCGATCGCGATCGAGCACGGCAGCGACAACGATATCGCGTCCAACGTCATCATCGGGGGGCGGCGGGGGATCTACCTGTTCATCCGGGATACCGCCGGCCAGGCCAGCAGCAACTACCGGGTCCAGGACAACACGATTGCCCGGGTTGACCAGGGCCTGGTGCTGGAGCACACCACCCAGGCGAGGGTCCGGGGGAATCTTTTCGATGGAGTGGGAGAGGCGCTGGTGACCGACCAGGCGGGGGCCGGCACCGAGGTGACCGGTAACATTTTCCTGAGGGCGGACCGGCTCTTTATCCGGGCCCCCGCGCTGGACGCGGGAAAAAACTACTGGGGAGCCTCCGACGAAGCCGCTACCCGGGCCCACGTCGACGGCACCATCAACCTCACCCCGTGGAAGCCCGCGAGCGCTGCGGGATACTGACCCGGTCGAGAATGCCGGACGCGATCGACTTGAGCTCCCGGAGGTTGAACGGCTTGGTGAGCGTGGGGATGCCTTCCCGGGTGGGCAGCGGAGTGATGTCGGTGGCGATGATGAGCCGGTCCTTGTAGGCCGGCTGCATGCTGAGCAGCGCCCGCACGAACAACAATCCCGGCTCCACCACGGAGCGGGACTCGGCGATAATCAGGTCGTATTCCCGGTCGCTCGTCAGCTTGAAACCCTGCTGGCCGGTCCTCGCCGTATCCACCTGATACCCCTCGGCCGCGAACAGCGCGGAGATCATCCGGTGCACGGCGATGTCATCGTCCACCAGGAGAATGGTCCGCACCCCCGGCCGCGGCACCTGGATCTCCGCCGTCAGCTCGAAGGCGGGCAGGGTGATCACGAATTCCGCGCCGCCCAT
>JBDTTZ010000121.1:0-4654 GCA_040008015.1 Gemmatimonadota bacterium | reverse complement strand
CGTGCGCATCGGATCAGAACAAGTACTGGGAAATGCACCGGGCGATCTACGAAGGCCAGCCGGAGTGGATGGATGCCGGAGACGCGATGAGCTACTTCCGCCGCTATGCCACCACGGTCGGCCTGGATATGTCCAAGTTCGATGCGTGCATGAAGTCCGCCAGGTACGCCGGACGCATCCAGGCCAGCCACGACGAGGCCCTGAAGCTGAACGTGCCGAGCACTCCGACCTTCCTCATCGCGGGCAGGCTGTATTCCGAGGGGATGTCTTCCGACCTGCTCAAGCACCTGGTGGATTCGCTGGCGCCGGCAACCGCGACGCCATGAAACAGCGCATGGCCGCGGCCCTGCTGAGCCTGGTCGGTCTCATGGTCGCGGCCTATCTCTACCTCTTCAAGATCGGCGTGATCGGAACCATGGCGTGCGGGGCCGGTTCCTGCGAGGTGGTGCAGACCAGCCGGTGGAGCCGTTTCCTGGGCGTCGAAGTATCCCTGCTCGGCGTTCTGGGCTACGCCGCGATGTTCGGGGTGAGCCTGGCCGCCCTGCAACCCGCGTTGCAGCAGCGCCGCTGGCTGGCCACGCTCCTGCTGCTGCTTTCCGCCGGCGCCCTCCTGTTCAGCCTTTATCTCACCTACGCCGAGCTGTTCCTGATTCATGCGATCTGCCGCTGGTGCGTGGCCTCGGCGGTAATCGTGCTGTTGCTCTTCCTGGTGGCATTTTCCGGTTGGTGGCACGGGCGAGCCCCTCAGATTTGACGACATCCGGTCTCGGAGGCAGCGACGATCACGCGAAGCCTGCTCCCCGGGGGCGAGCCCTCGCCGTCCTGTCGCTCAGTGCCCTGGGCGTGGTGTACGGCGATATCGGCACCAGCCCGCTCTATGCCTTGAAGGAGTGCTTTTCCGGGCCCCACGGGGTTGACCCAACGCGGGAAAACGTCCTCGGCATCCTCTCCCTGGTGTTCTGGTCCCTCAACTTCCTCATCTCGTTCAAGTACGTCACCTGGATGCTCCGCGCCGACAACCGGGGAGAGGGCGGAATCCTGGCGCTGCTGGCCCTGCTGCGGCCCAAGGACCAACCGACCGGGACGCGGGTCGGGCTGATCCTGGCGGGGATATTCGGTGCGGCGCTCCTGTACGGAGACGGCATCATCACGCCGGCGATCTCCGTGCTCGGCGCCGTCGAGGGATTGAGCGTCGCGACTCACGCCCTGGAGCACTACATCGTCGGGATCAGCGTCGCCATCATCATGGCGCTCTTCCTGGTCCAGCGCTGGGGCACTGCCGGGGTCGGGCGAATCTTCGGGCCGGTGACCACGCTCTGGTTCATCTGCATCGCGGTCCTCGGAGTTCACGGGATCCTGATGGAGCCGACGGTCCTCCATGCGGTGAATCCGTGGTACGTGATCGACTTCTTCCGACGAGACGGCACCCAGGGCTTCCTGGTGCTCGCCGCCGTGATCCTGGTGGTGACCGGCGGAGAAGCGTTGTACGCCGACATGGGTCACTTCGGAAAACGGCCGATCCGGATCGCCTGGTACGCCGTCGTGCTCCCGGCCCTGCTGCTCAACTACTTCGGGCAGGGAGCGCTGTTGCTCAAGCATCCCGAGGCGCAGACCAATCCGTTTTACCTGCTGGTGCCTTCGTGGGCCCTGTATCCCATGGTGGTTATCGCGACGTCCGCGGCCGTCGTGGCCTCGCAGGCGCTGATCTCCGGCGCGTTTTCCCTCACCCGCCAGGCCATCCAGCTGGGCTACTCCCCCCGGGTGACGATCATTCACACCTCCCACAAGGAGCAGGGGCAGATCTACATCCCGGAGGTGAACTACGGCCTGATGGTGGCGTGCGTGGGGCTGGTGCTGGCCTTCAAGTCTTCCACCAACCTGGCGGCGACCTACGGTGTGGCGGTCACCGGGACCATGACCGTCACCACGCTTCTCTTCATGGCCGTGGCGCGGGAGCGCTGGCAGTGGGACTGGTGGCGGGTGATCGGGCTGGGCGGGCTGCTGCTGGCGGTCGACCTGGCATTCCTGACCGCCAACCTGGTCAAGATTCCGGACGGCGGCTGGTTCCCCATCCTGGTGGCGGCCTTTGTGTTCATCCTGATGACCACCTGGAAACGGGGCCGCCGCTTCCTCACCGGAATCCTCCGCGACAGCTCGATACCCCTCGAGCTCTTTATCCAGGATTGCGCCAAGCGCAATCCGTACCGGGTGCCGGGGACCGCCGTATTCATGACCTCGGACCCGGAAGGTGCTCCGCCGGTGCTGTTGCACCACATGAAACACAACAAGGTGCTGCACGAGAAGGTCATCATCATGTCCATCCAGTCGGAGAACTTTCCCCAGGTGCACGAGAATGACCGGGTGGACTTCAAGGAACTGGGTAACAAGTTCTACCAGGTCACCGCGTACTTCGGATTCATGGAGTCGCCCGACGTCCCCGCGGTGCTGCAGGCCCTGGCCATGAAAGGCGACGCGATGGACCTGGGCGGGCTCACGGTCAAGGTGATGGACACGACGTTCTACCTGGGCCGGGAGACCCTGCTGCCCACGGGGCCATCCCCCATGGCCCGCTGGCGGAAGCGGTTGTTCATCCTGATGACCCGAAACGCCCAGAGTGCCACGGCGTTCTTCAATCTTCCCCCCAACCGGGTGGTGGAGATGGGGGCGCAGATTCAGTTGTAGGGCCGCCGTAGGGGCGCACAGCTGTGCGCCCCTACTACGACTCCTCCGCTTCGTACTGATCCTTCAGCTTGTTCACCACGTTCGGATCCGCCAGCGTCGTGGTGTCGCCCAGCGCCCTGCCGTCCGCGATGTCCTTCAACAGTCGCCGCATGATCTTTCCACTCCGGGTCTTGGGGAGATCGGCGGAAAAGAAAATGTCGTCGGGCCGCGCAATGGCGCCGATTTTCCGGACCACGTGCTCCTTGAGATCATCCTTGAGCTCGTTGGTGGCCTGCTGGCCCTCCTTCAGGGTGACAAACGCCGCGAGCGCCTGGCCCTTCAGCTCGTGGGTCCGACCTACGACCGCCGCCTCGGCCACGGCGGGGTGATCCACCAGCGCGCTCTCCACTTCCATGGTTCCGATCCGGTGCCCCGCCACGTTGAGCACGTCATCCACCCGCCCCAGGATCCACCAGTACCCGTCGTCGTCCACCTTGGCGCCATCGCCCGCGAAGTAGCGGCCGGGGAAACGGCTCCAGTAGGTCTGCTGGTATCGCTCGTCGTCCCGATAGATCGTGCGAAGCATGCCGGGCCAGGGCTCGGTCAGGGTAAGAAATCCGCCGCCTCTGGTCATCGCGACGCCCTTGTTGTCCACCAGCTCCGCCATCACTCCCGGGAACGGTATCGTCGCGGAGCCGGGCTTGGTCACCGTCACCCCGGGGAGCGGGGTGATCATGATTCCCCCGGTCTCGGTCTGCCACCAGGTATCCACGATCGGGCAGCGGCCGCCCCCGATGTTTTTCTGGTACCAGATCCAGGCCTCGGGGTTGATCGGCTCGCCGACGCTGCCCAGCAGGCGGATGGTCGAGAGGTCGTGGCGGGCAGGATGATCTTCCCCCCATTTCATGAAGGCGCGGATCGCGGTGGGGGCGGTGTAGAACACCGTGACGCCGTAGCGATCCACGATTTTCCAGAACCGGTCGCGCTCCGGCCAGTCGGGCGCGCCCTCGTACATCACCACCGTGGCCCCGTTGGCCAGGGGGCCGTACACCACGTAGGAATGCCCGGTCACCCAGCCGATGTCGGCGGTGCACCAGAAGACATCGTCCTCCTTCAGGTCGAAGACGTACTTCGTCGTCGCGGCGACCTGGGTCAGGTACCCGCCGGTGGTATGCACGATACCCTTCGGCTTTCCCGTGGTGCCCGAGGTGTAGAGGATGAACAGCAGGTCTTCGGCGTCCATTGGCTCGGCGGGGCAGTTGTAGCCGGCCTGGTCCAGCAGCCGGTGCCACCAGTGGTCGCGGCCCTCTTTCATGGTGGCGAAGCTCTCGTCGCCTTCGGCGCCCGCGCGGCGGCGCACCACCATCACGTGCCTGATTGACGGACACTGCTCGATGGCTTCGTCGGCGACCCGCTTGAGCGGAAGCACCTGGCCCCGGCGATATCCCCCGTCGGCCGTGATCAGGCAGACCGCTTCAGCGTCGTTGATGCGGTCGCGCAGGGATTCCGCCGAGAAGCCTCCGAAGACCACGTTGTGCACGGCGCCGATCCGGGCGCAGGCCAGCATCGCGATGGCCGCTTCGGGAATCATCGGGAGATAGATCGCGACCCGGTCACCCCGCTTCACGCCCAGGGCACGCAGCGCGTTCGCGGCCCGGTTCACCTCGCGCCACAGGTCCCAGTAGGTCAGCACCCGGCGATCTCCCGGCTCGCCCTCCCACACGATCGCCGCCTTGTTGCGCCGGGCGGTGCGCACGTGCCGGTCGAGGCAATTCACCGAAACATTGAGCTTGCCCCCGGTGAACCACCGGGCGTGGGGCGGCTTCCACTCGAGGACTTTCGACCACGGGGTAGACCACTCCAGGGTCCGGGCCTCATCGGCCCAGAACTTCTCCCGGTCCTGCGCGGCCTTCCGGTACAGCTCCGCGGTCGCGTTGGCCTGCTTCGCGAACTCCGGCGAAGGGGGAAAGCGGCGAGCTTCCGTCAGGAGGGT
>JBDTTZ010000120.1:0-6482 GCA_040008015.1 Gemmatimonadota bacterium | reverse complement strand
GCGAACATGGCGTCCGTCACCCGGTTTGCACCGGAGAGCACCACGCCCAGGCCCACTCCGGGAAAGATGTAAACATTATTGGCCTGGGCCGGAATCAAGGTCCTGCCCGGTCCTCGCTCCGGAGCGAACGGACTCCCGCTCGCGAAAATTGCCCGGCCATTCGATGCACCGTAGGCCTGCTCCGCGGTACATTCGCTATGCGAGGTCGGATTGGAAAGCGCCATGATGATCGGCCGCTGGTTGATCTCCGCCATGGCTCGAAGCACGTCGGGACTGAACCCGCCCGGTTGTCCCGACACCCCGATCAGGGCGGTGGGCCGAGCCGCGCGAATGGTGGCAACCAGGTCCGGCTGTTTGGGAACTGGCTGCGCGTAGGGCCGCTTGAACGCCGCCAGACCGGGGTCATCCGCGACCACGAGGCCCCTGGTATCGACCAGCCAGCAGCGGCTCCTGGCTTCTTCGATGGTCAGCCCCTCTTCCACCATGAGCGATACCACCAGGCCGGCAATCCCGGTAGCCGCGGCTCCCGCGCCCAGGAACACCAGGCGTTGCGCGGCAAACGGCTGTCCGCTCGCCCGGCTCGCGGTGAGCAATGCGGCCGCCACCACGGCGGCGGTTCCCTGGATGTCGTCGTTGAACGCGCTGACCCGGTTCCGATACCGTTCGAGCAGGGAGACGGCGTTGGCCGTCGCAAAGTCCTCGAACTGGATCAGCGCGGCGGGAAAGACTTCCTGGACCGCCATCACGAACTCTTCAACCAGCGAGTCGTATTCACTGCCCCGGACTCGGCGCTGCTGCAGCCCGATATAGAGCGGATCGTTGAAGAGCTCTTCGTTCTCGGTTCCCACGTCCAGCATGATCGGAAGGCAATGCCCGGGATGAATTCCGGCGCACGCCGTGTACAGGGAGAGCTTGCCAATTGGAATCCCCATGCCGTGCGCCCCCTGGTCCCCCAGCCCCAGGATTCGTTCTCCGTCGGTCACCACGATGACGCGGACGTCGCCGACCGGCCAGTTGCGCAGCAGCCCCGCCACCCAGCCCCGGTCCCGTGCCGAGATGTACAGGCCGCGCGGGCGCCGGAAGATGTGGCCGAAGAGCCGGCATGCCTCTCCCACCGTGGGGGTGTAGATGATGGGCAGCATCGTTGCGATGTTGTCGACGACGGTGCGGTAAAACAGGGTCTCGTTCCGGTCCTGCAGGGCCACCATGTAGATGTAGCGCTCGAGATCGGATTCCTTTCGCTCAAAATTCTCCATGATCCGTTGTTGCTGTTCCGCCAGGGTAAATACCCGTGGCGGCAGCAGGCCGCGCAGGTGCAGCGCGTCCCGCTCCGACTCGGTGAAGGCGGTACCCTTGTTGAGCCGGGGATCGTGCAGGTGGTGGATCCCGTTGTTCATGATATGGCCACCGGCTTCAGCAGGATCCTTCCATCGGCCGCGGTCGCTCCGTTCCCGAAGGCGAGCAGCGGGTTGATGTCGATTTCCTCGATCTCGGGAAAGTCGGTCGCCAATCGGGAAAGCCGGAGCAGCACGTTTTCGATCGCGGCGCGGTCGGCCGCGGGCATCCCGCGAATGGAGTCGAGGATCCGACTTCCGCGAATCCCCCGCAGCATGTCCGCGGCATCGGCCCGGTGGATGGGGGCAACCCGGAAGACGACATCCCGCAGGACTTCCACCAGCACGCCGCCGAGCCCGAACATGACCAGCGCTCCGAAGGACGGGTCCCGCACCACTCCGGCGATCAGCTCCCGTCCGCCCTGGAGCATCCGCTGCACCAGTATCCCCTCGATCGTCGCGTCGGGAACCGCGCGCCGGACACCGGCTTCGATGCCCGCGTACGCCTCTCGCACGTCCCCGGGTGACGAAACTCCTACCCGCACTCCGCCGACGTCGGTCTTATGAATGACCTGGGGCGATACAATCTTGAGCACCACCGGCATGCCGAACTGCAACGCCAGTGCGATCGCCTCATCCGCGCTGTGCGCCAGGCCGGCCGGCGCCGTGGGGATACCGTAGGCCTCCAGCAACTGTAAAGTTTCCAGTTCGGAGAGCTTGGACCCGCCAGCCTTGCACGCGGTTGCGATGATGGCGGCGGCGCGCGCCCGGTCGACCTCGAGAGCGGCGTCGGGTTCAATCGGCCGGTCGCGCCACTCGCGATAGCGGCAGAGCACCGACAGGGCGCGCGCGGCTGACTCCGGAAAGATGTAGGCCGGAATGCCAAACTCATGCAGCTCGGCTTTACCCTGGGGAAGGCCGGCCCGGCCCATCAGCACCGCGAGCACCGGCTTGGCCGGGGTAGCCGCTGCCACCCTGGCAATGGACTCCGCCACGTCTTCCTGCCGTACTCCCAGCGGGGGAACGAAAATGGCCAGAGTCGAGTCCACGCCGGGGTCTTCCAGCAGTGCGCCCAGGGCAGCACGGTATCCCGCCGGAGTGGCCGAGGCGATCATGTCGAGTGGATTGCGGATCGAGGCTTCGGCCGGGAACAACGGGGTGAGTTTGGCAACCGTCGTGGGGTGAAGCTCGGTCAGCTGCATCCCGCTCGCTTCCAGGGCATCGGCGGCGAGAATCCCCGGGCCCCCGGAATTGGTGACCACGGCGGTTCGCCTGGAGCATGGAATGGCCCGGCTGCTGAACGCCATCGCCAGGTCGAAAAGCTCCTCCACCGACGCGGCCCGGAGCACGCCGGCCTGCGCCAGCAGGGCGTCCACCGCGGCGTCACTTGCCGCCAGCGCGCCGGTATGCGAGGAGGCCGCCCGCGCGCCGACCGTCGAGCGGCCGGACTTTACCACGATGATCGGTTTGGTTCGGGAGATGCGCGAAGCAATCTCGAGGAACCGGCGGGGATTGCCGAAGCTCTCGACATACATCAGGATGATGCCCACTGCCGGATCGTGCTCCCAGTGCAGCAGCAGGTCGTTGCCGCTGACATCCGGCTTGTTGCCGACCGAGACGAACTGGGATATGCCGATGCCGTACTCCTGGGCATAGTCCAGCACGCTCAGGCCGAGCGCTCCGGACTGGGACACAAAGGAGGCCCGACCGAAGGGGGGCATACTGGGTGCGAAGGTGGCGTTCATCGCGATCGCCGGATCGGTGTTGAGCACGCCCATGCAGTTGGGGCCGACCATCCGCATGCCATGGCGCCGGACGATCTCCATCAACTGCAGCTCGTGCCGGGCTCCCTCCTCGCCGACCTCCCGGAAACCCGCCGAGATGACCACCAGCCCTCGAACGCCGCGACGGCCGCATTGATCCGCGAGCTCCAATACCAATTGCTTCGGCACCGTGATGATGGCGAGGTCCACCGGGTCGGGAATGTCGCCGACCGTCGGGTAGCACTTGATCGAGTGGATCGTGGTGGCGTGTGGATTGACGGGAAATACCGCTCCGGTGAAGCCGTAGCGGATCAGGTTGGCGACGATCTGGTGCCCGATGGTGTTGGGGGTCCGGGACGCGCCGACGACGGCGATGGTGCGGGGCGACATGATAGGATCGAGCAGAGAGTTCATGCCGTGAACCTTAACACGCTTCCCGGTGTCAGCATGACCTGCTCGAGAGCCATCAGCCGTTCGCCGAGCTACGCGCTGGGCTTCTCCACGATCAGCGCCGTCACCATCCCGTACATGCCGTGCTCCGACTCGGAGTGCGGGAGGATGTGACAATGGAACCCCCAGGTTCCCGGGTTGGTGGCACGCACCAGGACGTCCCACCGCTCGCCCGGCGCGATATTGAGCGTGTCGCACTTCCAGGGTGCCAGCTGGTCCCAGCCGTCCTTGGCGATCACCGTCATGTGCATCCCGTGCAGGTGCATCGGGTGAATCATCATTCCCTCGTTCATGAAACAGATACGCACCGTCTGGCCCAGTCTGGCCACCACCGGCTCGGTGGCGGGGAAACTCTTGCCGTTGAGCGTGTACCCGTGAGGCCCGTCGTTCAGCACCATGACGTAGTCCACGTCTGCCCGATGCTCGGGCTTCGGGTCTCTGGGCTCGACAATGAACGCGCCGAGCAGCCCGGCGCCGACCTGCCTTGTGGAGTCATGGTGGGAGTGGTACATGTGGGACCCGCCGTTGGGCACGGTGAACTCGTAGGTGTAGGTCTCGCCCGGCTTGATCGGCTGCTGGGTGAGATAGGGCACGCCATCCTGGGCATTGGGCACCTCGAGGCCGTGGAAGTGCACCGAGGTGGATTCCGGCAGCTCGTTCCGGACCACCATCCACACCCGATCGCCTTCCCGCACCCGGATCTGGGGGCCCGGCACCTGGCCGTTGTAGGCCCAGGCCTTCATCGTTTTCCCCGGTTCGACTTCCCAGTCGATTTCGCTCGCCGTCACTTCGAATACCTTGACTCCCCCGACCAGCTTCGGCAGGAACGGCTGGTTCCCTTTGCCCGCGGTCTTTGCCGGGAACGCCTTGATGCCCTTCTCGTGCATGGCGTCCATCTGGTCGGCCCGCTGGCTCGCGCTCAGGGTCACGGCCGGCAGGGCCGCGCTCGTCGTCGCGGGCGCGGACTGCGCCGCCGCGGCCTTGTCGCCCGAACATCCGAAGACGCTCAATGCGGCCGGTACAACCACCACGGCGGCGGCGCCCTGGCGGAGGAAGTTGCGGCGAGTGGTGGGGCTGGGAATGGTGTCGGGCACGTGGTGCTCCAGAAAAAGTGAATGGCTTCCGGAGCATGTTAAGGCACGGCTATTGAGGATTCCGGTGAAACTTCATGAAGGAATGTTCAACGTCACGGGCAGGGCGTCCCTCAGGCCGAGCCGCTGATCAAGGCGATCCCCGGCTCGAGCGCCGCTGCCCATGCGTCCAAGGTTGCCTGGTCACACCCGGGATCACATTCCTGCACCGTCGCGAGGAAGCTGGTGACGAACCCGGGAAACAGCCGGGCCGGAATGGACAGCCCGTTGGGGCCATGGCGCTCGGCAATCCGGGCCAGCAGGGCGGGATTGCCTCGCCTGGCATAGATGAGCAGTGACAGGATCCCGTGCTCCAGCAGGCGGTCTTGCTTGTCGAATTTCGTGTTGCTGAAGTATCCGGGGATCTCGGGAGCACTGGCCAGGAAGCGCTCATAGAAGCGGCGGTAGAAACCGGGTGCCTGCTGGCAGCGATCGTAACTGGCTTGCGCGAGCAGGATCTGTTTATCGCTGGGGGCGGTCCTCATGACGGGGCCTCCGCCTTTGAGCTCAGCATGAACCCCACGCCCCGCACCGTGGCCAGCACGTTGGGGCCGGTCGCGGGGGTAAGCTTGCGCCGCAGGTTGCCCACGTGGACATCGACCACGTTGCTCCCGGGATCAAAGTGCATGTCCCAGACCTTCTCCAGCAACGTCGTCCGCCGGATCACTTCATCCGGGTGGATCAGGAAGTACTCGAGCAGCTGGAATTCCTTGGGAGTGAGGTCGAGGGGTTTTCCGTCCACCGTGCAGACGTGGCGCAGCCGGTCCAGCGCGATCGATCCGCACTGCAGCACTTCGACCCGCTCAGCTCCGCCGCGGCGATGCAGCGCCCGGATCCGGGCCAGCAGCTCGTCGAACTTGAACGGCTTGGCCAGGTAGTCGTCGGCGCCGGCATCGAGTCCCCGGACCACGTCCTCGGTGCCGTCCCGGGAGGTCAGCATGATGATCGGGGTGTTGCGGCCCTCGCGCCGGAGCTCGGCGGCGACCTGGAAGCCGTTCTTTCGGGGCAGGACCACGTCCAGCAGAATCACGTCATAGTCATAGACGTGGGCCAGCATGGTGGCTTCGTCCCCGTCGGGGGCCACGTCCACCACGTAACCTTCTTCCTTGAGGCCCTGCTCGATAAACCCGGCGACCTTCCGGTCGTCCTCCACGACGAGAATCTTCATGCGTGGAATCCTAAAGGGTGTCCTGTGAAGACCGGCTCAAGGCACTCTGAAGCTTTCTTCATGATTGTCAATTCCCATCAGCCCATGGACTTCGGCAGCTCCAGGACGAAGCAGCCGCCCTCCCCCGGCTTCGCAACCGCGGTGAGCTCACCCCCCAGCAGCCGCGCCAGCCGCCGGGACAGCGGAAGGCCGAGCCCGCTCCCCCGGCTCTCCTCGCCGGCCTTGGTGACATAGACGTCAAAGACCTGCTCCACGTCACTCGGGGGTATTCCGGATCCTTCATCCCGAACTTCGAACCTGATGCGATCCTTGTGCTCCTGCACCCGGACGGTCACGGTCCCCCGTTCGGGACTGTGTCGGATGGCATTGGTGAACAGGTTAATCAGAATCTGTTCCACCCGCTGGGCATCGGTCTGGATGCCGGGCAAGGGAGCGTCGGCTTCGAAACTCTGGACGATATGCTTGGCCTCAGCCAGCGGTGTGAGTCGAGTCATTGTCCGGCGAACAATCGCCGCGGGTTCGACCGCCTGGATCATCGGCCGGAGCCGGTTTTCATCCAGGCGGCTCAAATCCAGAAGGTCACTGATGAGCGCCACCGCCTTTTCCGCCGACTCGAGCACCTCGAACGCCGCGCGAG
>JBDTTZ010000119.1:0-2481 GCA_040008015.1 Gemmatimonadota bacterium | reverse complement strand
CCGAAAGCCCCTCCCCGCCAGTCGGGATACATCGCCGCCCGCAGTCCGGTGTGCGCTTCCTCCATCTGTTCGCACGGTTTGGTCTCTCCCAGAATCCGGATCCGGCAGCTACCCAGCTGCAGGATCTGACCCCGGGAATTCGCCAAGGGAATCCCTGTACCATCAGGTTCGCCCGCCGGCGTGATGGGCCGAGGTTGCCTCCCGTGGTCGCCATGAGCGAGGCCCAGATCTCCGCTTCGATGATGGTGACCTGGCGCCGCCTGCCCTGATCGGCATTGCCGACAATGCCCTGCCCGGCGACCAGCGTGGCTTCCTCTGCTGGATCCATCGGTCCCCGGTGCGCCCGCTTGACCCAGATGGCAAGCAGCTTTCCGGGAACATCACTGTCGCATCCCCACCCGCTCATGCCGGACCCTCCTCTTCACTGCGTATTCTTTCTTCGTGCTCATCGATCCGGTTGAGCACCTGCTCGGGAGAAACATTTGTCTGAAGCTCCGCGAGATCGGCGGACCCGGAGACTCCCAGCTTGGACGCCACCCGGCTCATGAGGGTGATCAATTGGGTAATCTCATGCTCCGATAGCAGGCTGATCTGCAGGTCGAGATCAGCCTGCCGTTCGGCAAGCACCGCCATGCGGTTTTGACTGATCAGGACAAACGCCGTCAGGAGGATCGCCTCCAGCGTGGCGGTGATGTACAACGCCGTGAAGTTGGGATCGAAGGGGTGCATCCGGGGCAGCAGGCCCGCGTTGACGAGAATCCATCCTCCGTAGAGCACCAGGTGTGCATAGATGAAGTACACGCTGCCGGCGAAACGGGCTACCTTCGCGGCCGCGCGCTCATGGATACCGGACTTGTTCTTCTCTCTCTGCCGACGCTCTACCAAAGTCCGGATATTGTGTTCGAGTACCGGCGACAAGGGATGTTCGACATCGGGTGAAAAATGCCCCATAGAATGCTCCTGCCAGGGTTTCCCGTTACGTACGGGTTCGCGAAATATGAAGTAGATGGCTCGCCGACATTTCCCGCTCGATATGCCTCATGACCCGGCGCCGCGGCGGGGTTCTCTACGCGCTGATGGAGGTGGGGTCGAGGGCTGCATGAACGAAACCGCGGACCAGGGGATGCACCGTGCCATTGAGAGCCCGCCGTTCGGGCTGAAACAGGGTGAGCAGGAAGAAGGGATGGCCAATCAGCTCCAGCGCGCGCACCTCGCCGGCGTCGTCCTGCGCCGACACCACCAGTCCGGCGCCATGCAGCCGAGCGACGAACTCCGGATTGAGGCCGTAATTGCAGTGATACCCTTCGGCTCCCTCCGGCTGGCCATAGAGCGCGGCGACCCGGGTGCCGGGCACCGGACGAACCATCCCGGCCTGCTCCACCAGCGAACAGCTGAGCGGGGTGATCACCTGCACCGGGGCGCCGGGTGCCGTCTCGGCATGCTCCGCGGCGAGTCCCAGGACATTTCGCGCGTACTCGATGACGGCGTGCTGAAAGCCGCCACAGGTGCCCAGGAAGGGGACCCCGGTTTCCCGGGCGTACCGGATCGCCCCGAACACTCCGTCCGGATTCTCATAGGGACTGGCGGGAACGACCCAGATGGCGGTGAACTCCGCCAACTGTAGATCCGGCTCGCCTATGAGAGTGGAAGTGTGGCACCAGCGCCAGGACATGGAAGGGTCGTTCTCCCGGAGCAGTTCCAGCGAACGGTTGATACCCTGGTGCGCGATGACGTCGGGGTTGTGGTCCCCCAGGAGGGCGATATGTGCGGGGTGAGAAGAAGCGCTGCTGCTCATGGAGTCGGTACCGTTTCGATGGCTCTGCGTCGTTGCCGCCAAATCACAACCCCGAAACCGCCGAACAGCGCACCCAGCACGACCGGAGCCAGGGTCCACCAATTGAACCGGGGATGCAGCACGGTGCGGCTGGGATTCTCGGGGTCGAACCCGGCCAGCAGCTCCTGTCCTACATGGTATCGTGTCGCGATAGCCTTCGCCTCATTGAAGGCCAGGGACCGCGACGCGGGATGATCCGCCGTGGCCGGCCGGTCGATCCCCCCGCCGAGGTAGCGCCGCCCGGCAAGAAAGAACTCGTACGAGATCCGGGGCCGGAACCCGCCTTCGGAAACCGAATCCACCGCCGACTGCACCACCCGGGCAGGAATCACCGGCCAGCGGGTAATGGCAAAGCTGGCCCCCAGGCCGCGGAGCCCGTAGCAACAGAGAATGAAGCCGGCGAGAGTGAGAAACGGTGGGTACCACTTGCGGTAGGCGCCGAGATCAGCCGCCATTGCTCTTGCGTTCCCCTGCCTCGCGCGCCCGGGCGACGGTCGTGGCCAGGGTCGCCGCCATGGAGCGGAGCGAGGTCGCCGCCTGGTTGAGCTGGTGCACCGCGGCTCCCTGTTCAGCGCTGACCGCCGCGACCGCGTCGCTCTCATCGGCGGCGCGATCCGCCAGCCGGCGGCCTTCTTCCAGCGCGGTGG
>JBDTTZ010000118.1:0-3764 GCA_040008015.1 Gemmatimonadota bacterium | reverse complement strand
AGTTGATGTCCACGTCCTTGACCCGGGGAATCCGCTCCAGCCGCTGCTTCAGGTCGAGCGCCAATTGCTCGACCCCCGAAAACGAGTACCCCAGCACCTTGATCTGGAACGACGCCCCGCCGCCACCGCCGCCGGAAAAGAATCCCGGCCCGTTCCCCCGCACCCCCACGCTCGCTCCACCGACCAGGATCGCGCGCTGGGTAAGCAGCTCCTCCATCCGGTAGGGCTGGGGACCGTACTCGGCTTCTTTGGAAAACGTCACCGTCATCCGGGCGCCATCGGGCGAGCCCATCGATTCCACCTGCTCAACACCCTCTTCTCCCACCACCAGGGTCTCGAAATCCCGCATCGCCCGGTCGAGGCTGGAGGGATCCGAGCCCCGAGGAAAGTTCATCCACGCGGTGAGCGTGGTGCGCTGGCCGAACCAGTTTCCGAAGGAGGACTTGGGAACCTTCTTCACGAATCCCCAGCTGACGATCCCCAGCAGGGTAACCGCGACCAGCAGGGTCACCGGGCGCCAGCGGAGCAGGAACATGATGCCGCGGCTGTACCAGCGCGTGAGCCGGGGCCAGTGCCCGGCGCGCATGCCGTGACCAGCGCCCAGGGCAGGGATCATGATGATAGAGGAGACGATGGACCAGCCGAGGGCCAGGATAAAGGCAACGGCGAAGGGGACGAATGCGGCCCGTGCATTCCCCTGGAGGTAGAGAAACGGCAGCAGCACGACCCCGGTCGTAAGGGTAGATCCCAGCACCGCCGGAAAGATCTTCCGGCCCGCCTCGGCACGGCCCAGGACGGTGTCCGGCGCCAGCCGCAGCCGCTCCACCACCACCACGCCATTCTGCACCAGGATGCCGATCCCCATCCCCAGCCCCGCGAGGGTCAGGAGATTGGCAGGAATACCCATAAGGAAGAGACCCAGCGCGGTGCCGGCGATCGCGACGGCGGCACTTCCCATCACCAGCATAACCGACTTCGCGTTGCGGAGACTCACCACCAGCACCAGCATCACCGCGACAAACGCGATGCCGCCGCGGATTACCAGGTCCTTGAGCTGCTTGCTCAGCTCGACGCTTTCATCGGAGCGAAGATCCAGCCGGAGCCCCGGCGGCAGGGTGGGCTTGAGGGCGTCCATTGCATCGCGGACCCGCGCCGCTGTCTTGATCGCGTCGGCGCCGGGTAGCCGCGCGATATCGAGACCCACCGCCGGCACGCCGTTCACCCGGAAGAAATAGTCGCGCGAATCCTCCTCCAGCCGGACCTGGGCGACGTCGCCGACCCGGAATATTCTTCCTCCCGGTCCCGCGATGGGCAGGTCGGCCAGGTCTTCCACGGCATTGGGCTGGTCCCGGAGTACCACCGGCCGGACGCTGCTTCCCGCCTCTTCCTTGCCCACTGACTGGACTACCCGCGCGTTCCGGATCGCGTTCACGATGAGCGCGGGGGAGATGCCGAGCTGGCGGAGCCGCTGGCCGTCATAGGAAACCGAGACGACGATCTCTGCCGGCGTCCCCGAGCTTACACCGGCCACGCCTTCGATCGCGCTGATCCGCGGCGTGATCTGCTCCTCGACCAGCTTGGCCAGCGTCGCCGGCGTGTAGGGACCGTAAACCGTATAGGAGAGCAACGATTGCTCGCTCAGCTCTTCGGGGACGTAGTTGCCCACCTGGGGAGGAGACGCGCCATCGGGGAGATCTTCCCGCAGGAGCTCCAGCCGCTCGAGGATGGCGAGCCGGGTCATCTGGACGTTGGCCTGTTCCTCGAGATCCACCGTGATCCGGGCGCTGCCGTCGTTCGATTCGCTGCTCACCTTCTTCACGTCGCGCACCGCCTGGATCGCGGACTCCATTGGCGAGGTGACATACGCTTCCATCAGCTCGGCCGACGCGCCGGGCCAGGAGGCGCTGATCATCAGCCGGGGTAGCTCGACCACCGGGCGGGTGGCGAGCGGAAGCCGGGCAAAGGCGAGGCCTCCCGCCGCGAGCAGCGAGAGCCCCACGGCCCAGACCACGGCTGGACGGCCGGCGGCCCAGCGGATCATGGGGCGGTCGAGGCGATACGGGGAACCTGGGTTGTCATCCCGAGCGGAGCGAGGGATCTCAAGCCCAAATCTCTCAAGATCTCGGCAACCCGAGCCTTGAGATTCCTCGGGCTGCGCCCTCGGAATGACATCGAGCTGGTTTTCATGACGGGATCGCCTCGACCACCCCGACCGCCTCGCCCGCCCTCAGCGCCTTCCTCTCCTTCCTCCGCTCCAGCACCGCATACGCCGTCGGCAGCAGGAAGAACGTCACCAGCGTCGCCGAGATGGAGCCGCCGATGATGCCGGCCGCGAGAGGCTGGTAAAGCTCGCCGCCGCTGCCCAGTCCGATCACCAGCGGAAGCACGCCGACGACCGTGGTCAGCGACGTCATCGCGATGGCGCGGAGTCGCTGCCGGCCGCCCAGCTTGACCGCTTCTTCGATCGGATGGCCCAGCTCGCGGAACCGGCGGATCGCATCCAGCTTCACCACGGCGTCGTTGTCAGCGATACCGATCATCACCACCATGCCGATCAACGAGACGGCGTTGAGACTTTGGCCCGTCATCCAGAGCACGATGATCCCGCCGGCGCCGGCCAGCGGCACGGTCAACATGATCAGCATGGGGGTGGTGAACGAAGCGAATTCCCCGGCCAGCACCAGGAAAACCAGCACGATGGACAGTACCGCGACGACGGTCAGCTCGGACGTGGTCCGCCGCTGCTCGACGTCCGCGCCGGCCAGCTCCCAGGTAAGGCCGGCCGGCGCCTTCATGCTGGCCAGCGCGGCGCGGACATCCTGGCTGGCCCGCGCGGTACCGCCGCGTTCCACCGCGGCCTCCACGATGGACACCGGTCGCTGATTGACCCGGACCACCTCGATCGGGGCCCGGGTTTCCTTGACCGAAACCAACTGACCCACCGGGATGCCGCTTATCGTCGTGGCGAGTGCCGAGTTCAGGTCCTCGTTGGCGGCGCCGGCGAATCGCACTGTGATCGGGGTGCGGCGATCGGTTTCCCGGAACTCGGTCACGGTGACGCCACCCAGCGCGCCGGAGAGCGCCGCGCTCACGTCCTCGATGGCCAGTCCCCGGAGCGCGATCCGATCTCGCTGCAGCGTCAATTCCACCACTTCCTGGGTGCCGGCATATGCGTCGCGCACGTCTGCCAGGGTCTGGAGCCCGCGCAACCGCGACCGCACCGTATCCGACCACAGTTCGGCCTGGGCCTGCCGCAGCGCGCCGATTTCCACCCGGATCAGCCGGCCTTCCCGGCCGATCAGGCTGCCGAACTCGGACTGGCCGGCCAGGTCGAGCGCCAGCGCGCCCTGCGCCAGGTCCGGCACCGCCGCGCGGATCTGGTCCCCGAAGCGGGACGCATCGGCGCCTTTGGGCACCGGGATGATGAGCTGGCCCATGCTCGACGAGCCCGGCTCGGCGCCGGCCAGGATCTCCTCGTCGGTCGCGATGCCGATCCGGCTGAACACGTTGCTGGAGCCCAGCCGGCGGGCCGCCGCCTCGACCCGGGCAATCTGCCGCTGAGTTTCCTCGATGGCGGTGCCTTCGGGCAGCTTGAACGCGGCGACGACAATGCCTTCGTCCACCTGGGGGAGAATCTCCCGCGGCAGCCGCATGGCGATCACGCCCGTCACCGCCGTCAGCGCGATCGCGATGCCGAACACGCCGGCCGGGTGCTTGAGACACCACTCCATGCCACGCTCATAGCCCTCGGCGATATGATGCCC
>JBDTTZ010000117.1:0-14780 GCA_040008015.1 Gemmatimonadota bacterium | reverse complement strand
CTCGAGGAAGTCATCAAGGAGACGGCGGGATGACGGTTAACCTGCGCGCGCTATTGGAAGAAATGATCGAGAAGGAGGCTTCCGACCTGCATGTCACCGCGGGCGAGCGGCCTAAGCTCCGGGTCGATGGAGACATCACCAGCGCCGCGGCGCAGGATGTACTCACGCCGAAGGACACCCTGTCGCTGGCCTACTCGGTGCTCACCGAGAACCAGAAGAAGCGCTTCGAGCAGGACGACGAGCTGGACTTCTCGTTCGGCATTCAGAACCTGGCCCGGTTCCGCGGCAATGTGTTCAAGCAGCGGGGCTGCGTCGCCATGGTGATCCGGATGATCCCCTTCAATGTGAAGACCTTCGCTGACCTGGGGCTGCCGCCGATCATCGCCCGCCTGGCGGAGAAGCCGCGCGGCCTGATCCTGGTCACCGGCCCGACCGGCTCCGGCAAGTCCACCACGCTGGCCGCGATCGTCGACAAGATCAACAAGGACCGCAAGGGCCACATCATCACGGTGGAAGACCCGATCGAGTTCATTCACCGCCACCACAGCTGCATCATCAACCAGCGCGAAGTCGGCACCGACACGAAGAGCTTCGCCAATGCGCTGAAGTACGCGTTGCGGGAAGACCCCGACGTGATCCTGGTCGGCGAAATGCGCGACCTGGAGACCATCCAGGCCACGCTCACCATCGCGGAAACCGGCCACCTGGCCCTGGCGACGCTGCACACCAACTCGGCCGCCGAGTCGATCAACCGGATCATCGACGTCTTCCCGTCCAACCAGCAGTCCCAGGTCCGGGCCCAGCTGTCGTTCGTGGTCGAAGGGGTGCTGACCCAGACGCTGCTGCAGAAATCGAAAGGCCGGGGCCGGGTCATGGCCTCGGAGATCATGATCGCGACGCCCGCCATCCGCGCCCTGATCCGCGACGACAAGATACACCAGATCTACTCGCTGATGCAGTCGGGCAAGAAGCACGGTATGCAGACCATGAACGACGCGCTCTACCAGCTCTACGTCGGCCGCGAAGTGACCCAGGAGGAATGTCTCCGGGCCACCAGCGATCCCAACGAATTCCTCCGGATGATCGGAGAGACGCCGATGGAGGAGCAGGAGATGGGAGAGATCGACGCCAAGAAGAAAGCGGCAATGCGCCGGTAGGTAGGGGCGCACAGCCGTGCGCCCATGAAGGGGCGCGTTGCGCGCGCCCGCAGAGGCGCCCGACACACGATTGAACGACCCGGTCCCAACGCGGAGTGTGTATGCCAATTTTTGAGTATACCGCACGAAACCAGACCACCGGCCAGATCATGAAGGGCACCCAGGACGCGCCCAACCGCGAGGAAGTCACCAAGTTCCTCCGCAAGAACAAGATGGCAGTTGTCAGCATCCGGGAGCAGCCCAAGGAGATCAAGATCAAGTTCGGCGGGGGCATCAAGACCCGCGACATCGTGATCTTCACCCGGCAGTTCGCCACCATGATCAACGCCGGCCTCCCGCTGGTGCAGTCGCTCGACATCCTGGCCCAGCAGACCGAGAACAAGAAACTGGCGGAGGTCGTGCGGGCGGTGGTGTACGACGTCGAAAGCGGCAACACCCTGGCCGACGCCTTTCGCAAGCATCCCAAGGCCTTTACCGACCTGTACGTCAACATGGTGGCAGCCGGCGAGGCCGGCGGTATCCTGGACACCATCCTGCTCCGCCTGGCGACCTTCCTGGAAAAGAACGACGCCCTGGTCCGCAAGGTGAAGAGCGCCATGATCTACCCCGGCGTCATCTTCTCGGTCGCGGCGATCGCGATCGCGGTGCTGCTCATCTTCGTGATCCCGACCTTCCAGAACATGTTCGCGTCGGTGAACCTCGAGTTGCCGCTCCCAACCCGGATCGTGATCGGGGCCTCCCAGATGCTGATCAGCTACTGGTGGATCCTGGTCGCGCTGGTCGTGGGTGGGGTCATCGGTATCAAGCAGTACTACGCCAGCGACACCGGCAAGAAGAAGATCGACCAGATGATGCTGAACGCCCCGGTCCTGGGCGACCTGCTCCGGAAATCGGCCGTGTCCCGCTTCACCCGGACCCTGGGCACCCTGATCTCCTCCGGCGTTTCCATCCTGGACGGCCTGGAAATCACCGCCAAGACCGCGGGCAACCGGGTGATTCACGACGCCGTGATGGATTCCCGCCAGTCCATCGCCGGCGGCGAGACCATCGCGGCGCCGCTGGAACGGTCCAAGGTGTTCCCGCCCATGGTGATCTCGATGATCGCGGTGGGTGAACAGACCGGTGGGCTGGACGAGATGCTCACCAAGATCGCCGACTTCTACGATGACGAAGTGGACGTGGCGGTCGGCGCCCTGCTCTCCCTCATGGAGCCGATCATGATCGTGGTGCTCGGCGTTATCGTCGGCGGCATGGTGGTGGCCATGTACCTGCCGATCTTCGACATGGTGAACGCGGTGCAGTAGCCTGAAGGCGACAAGGTGAGCAAAGTGGGGCAGAGTGACACGGTCAGCACTGACCCACTCTGCCTCGCTCTGTCTGACGCTTCTACGCTGCCCCAGCTGATCATCATCTTATTGACGGCAGACTAACTTCGCCAGGGTACGCGGTCATGCCCGTTTGCCGTACCGAGCGGCCCAGCCGGCTTTGTTGGGTATGCTTCCGCGATTCATGAGTTGCCAGATTTCTGGCTGGGACCCGTCCTGACAGGTTCCAGTCCCAGCTCATTCTGACCCTCCCGGAAAACAATGCGACATACCGGGGGTGACGCACGATGTGTTACGGTGACGAATAAATCATCCAAGAACTGAGATAGTAGATGCAGCGAACCTGGTGGGAGAGAAAGCCGTAGTATTCAAATGTTGCCCTCTACTGCCTGTCCCGCCTGTGGTGTGACGGTCGTTGCTGGTGCGCGCTACTGTCTCAATTGCGGTAGCGACGTCACCAAGCTCCAGGGAAGCCTTGCGACGGAGGTAGTCCCGACTTCTCCGGGGCGGCGGCTGTTAAACGATGCATCAATTCTCGATGAGCTTCGCCTGGCCACTCTGGGGGACTACGACATTCTTACCCAGCTTGGGCAAGGCGGTATGGCCACCGTCTACCTGGCGCATGACATCGCGCTCGACCGCAAAGTTGCCATCAAAGTCATGTCCCCTCTCATGGTCTATGGCGAGGGCATGGCTGAACGGTTCAAGCGTGAAGCGCGAACTGCTGCGAGTCTCGGCCACCCCCACATCATTCCGATATTTGCGGTGCGCGAAAAAGGGGACTTGCTCTTTTTTGTGATGAAGTATGTTGATGGCCGCCCGCTGGATTCCATCGTCCGTGACCTGGGTCCGCTTCCCGTACCATTAGTCGCGACGATCTTGGGCCAGGTGGCGGCCGCGCTGGCCCACGCGCATCGACGTGGAGTGGTGCATCGCGATATCAAACCCGCCAACATCATGCTCGACCACGACGGCTACGCGGTGGTCACTGACTTCGGGATCGCCAAGGTTCAATCGGCAGAGGGCCTGACCGCCACCGGCGCCTCGGTTGGCACGCCGGCTTACATGAGCCCTGAACAGTGCAGCGGACGGCCATTAACCGGATCCTCTGATCAATACTCGCTGGGTATCGTCGGGTACGAACTGCTCACCGGCCAACCTCCTTTCCGCAGCGACACTATGATGGGCCTGATGTGGGCCCATGTGAATGAGCCCGCCTCCCCGGTCCTTCAGCACCGCACCGACTGCCCCCGCTCACTCGCCGTCGCCATCATGCGGATGCTGGAGAAGGATCCCGCTGAGCGATGGGCGTCGCTCGAGGATGTTGCAGTTGCGCTCGGGTCCGCCGCCGCGGACGAGGGAGCCCGGACCCAAATGATGTCGATCGCGCGCACCCCGACGGTCGACCGGCCTGCCGCACCGCCCACACCGGTCAGCCCCAGCCCGCCGGGTCGCGCACCGGCAACCGGTCCGGTCGCGGTGGTGACGATTTCTCCCCGCGACGGCCGGATCACCGCGGGCGAGCATCTCCACCTCAACGCCTCGGTCCGCACGCGCGACGGCACCTTGGTCCTCAATCCGCTGATCACCTGGGCCTCCAATGCGCCCGGCGTCGCCACGGTGTCATCAGTGGGAGAGTTGACTGCCCATCGTTCGGGGATTGCCACGATTACCGCCGTCTGCCAAGGGCTCACCGGCACTGCCACGGTGCGGGTCGCTCGAGCCAGCGCTTCACTGACCCGCCTGGGTTCCGGTCGCCGCCTGGCCTGGATTGGCGGCGTTGGGCTGACCGTGGCCGGGATTCTGGCGGTCTTCTACCTGAAGTCCCGAGGTACGGACGATGCGACAAAATCCCCGGCGAATCCCCCCCTTGCTGCCGTCGCCAGCGTGACCCTGACCCCAGAGGCGAGCAGTCTCGTCACCGGTGATTCGGCCCAGCTCACGGTATCGCTGGCCGACTCTGTTGACACTATCCTCCCGCTGGACTCCACCCGGATCGACTGGAAAAGCGCCGCACCTTCGGTCGCGACGGTGAACGAAAATGGAATAGTGCGTGGGTTAGCGGTGGGAACCGCATTTATCGTGGCCACGGTGGCGCGGCACAGCGACACGGCCCGAGTCACTGTAAGCGATCGCCGGGTGGACGCCGCAGCCCTGGAACTCACCCCCGCGGACACCAGTATTCCGGTCGGGCGGCAACTGCACCTGAATACCCGCCTCACCAGCAAGGATGGGAGTGTTCTGATTGGTCGCGCCCTTCGGTGGCGCTCATCGGATCCGGCGGTGGCGCGGGTGGACAGCGCGACCGGACTTATCGAAACCCGCCGAACCGGGCGTGCGACGATCACGGCGACCTCGGAGGACGGGCCGAGTGGAGCCGTGCGGCTGATTGTACTCTTGCCGATCGCGAGGCTCGTGTTGTCGCCGGCGACGGCAACTCTGGGTGCGGGAGATTCCCTGACCCCGACGATTCAGCTGATCGACAGCGAGGGAAAGCTCGCCACATCGCGTCCGGTAGCCTGGGTCTCGGACAATCATGCGGTGGCGGAGGTTGATCCCGCTGTCGGGCGCGTTCTGGCCCTCCGGGAAGGCAGTACCCGGATCGTGGCCACGGTAGAGGGTCGCAGCGCGTCGCTGAATCTTACTGTGTCGGCTCCGGTGCGCAGTATCGCAGCCGTGGTCATCACCAGAACGGACAGCGTCGTCCAGGTCGGGACCTCGCTTCGACTCAGTGCCTCGGCTCGGGACCGGAATGGCGTGGTTGTGATGCGCGCGATTACCTGGCAATCACTGGCGCTGCAGACCGCCACCGTAGACCCATCGGGAACAGTTAGCGGCAAACAGGCTGGTCGCGCGCCAATCGTGGCCGCGGCTGACGGCCTGTCAGATACCTTGACCCTCAACATTACAGCGGCTTCCGGAACTTCGATAGCGGCGACAGACTCAACGGATGCCGGCGGGGCATCGAGCTTCGCAGAGCTCTCGGTCGGCGGCGTATCATCCTGTGGACTGCTCAAGAGCGGGGAGGCGTTCTGCTGGGGCGGCGACCAGCCACGAGGTGTTCTGTTCAATGGCCTGGTGCTGGAGAAGCTTGCTCTGGGAAATGGCTTTGCCTGCGGTCTCACGCCGGCCGGGGAGGCCTATTGCTGGGGTAGCAATGGTGAAGGTCAGCTGGGAGACGGTACTATGCGCGATCGCGCCGCGCCGGTGGCCGTGGACGTGAGGCAGACGTTTGCCGACTTGAGCGCGGGGGGGTCGCACGCCTGCGGCCTGACCTCGGCTGGGGTGGCCTATTGCTGGGGGGCGAATAACGCGGGGCAGATCGGTGACGGCTCCAAGTCCCGCCGTGCCCGCCCGGTGCGCGTCATCGGAAACTTCAGCTTCCAGTCAATTTCCGCGGGCGACATTCACACCTGCGGCATTACCCGCGAAGGCAAGGCGTATTGCTGGGGTGATGGATTGTCGAACCAGCTTGGCAACGGTAAGACCGGCACAGTCACCGAGCCGGACCTGGTGCGGGGGAATCTCACCTTCCGTTCCGTGGCGGTCGGTGCCCGACACAGTTGCGGGCTTACTACTACCGGTCAGGCCTACTGTTGGGGGGAAAACAAGCGGGGCCAACTCGGCAATGACACCCAGGACGACCGCAACACGCCGGATTCGGTCTACACTGACCAGCTCTTTCGCGCCTTGACCGCGGGCACGGCCCACACCTGCGGTCTCACCACGCGGGGTCAGGTCCTGTGTTGGGGTGATAATGCATCCGGCCAGCTGGGTGACGGCAGCCGCCGCAGCCGGAATCTCCCCGGGCCTATCACCACGTCGATCGGCCGGTTTCTGAAGGTGTCGACCGGGAGCGCCCACACCTGCGCGCTGGCGGTCACGGGCCAGCTGGTCTGTTGGGGCGCCAACCTCCGGGGCCAGTTAGGGGGAGGGTCAAGCGCGCAGCTGCTGGCGACTCCCACTGTGGTGAATATCCGGCCTCAGGCCGGCGGGTCCTAACGGTTGAGCAGTGCGATCGGCACTCCTATAGTCACAATCAAGTCGGTTTGGGTGGTCGGACCGTAGTACCGGCCAGTGGGACCGTCCCCGTCGAAATTGGCTCGGTAGAAATGCCCCTCCGCGGACACCCAGAGCGAGAGACTTGAGGTGACCTCGGAGCGCGCCCCGAAGCCGGCCACACCGCCGAAGGTATCGCGTTTGGGAAACCCTTGCTTCGGCCAGGCATCACCCCGGCGCATAGTGATGGAACCGCCCAGGAAGCCGAAGAAGTTGCTCCGGGCTGGCTTGTACAAGAGGCGGGCGCTGGAAAAGATGAGGTACCCATCCTGCTTGTTGGTCACCGAGCCATTCGAAATCTGGCCTGAGGTCTCGGTTATGATCTTGCTCTTGGTAAACCCGCTGCCCACCTCCACCGCAATCTCCCGTGCTATCCAGTAGCTCAATCGAGCCCCGAAGAGCGGGGCGTTCGCCTGCTGTTCCGTGAAGCCGGCGGAGTCGACCAGGCGCCGCAACGGGAAATACGCGGCCACATACGGAATCACCGCGAACTTCCACTGGGCCCGCGCTGCGCCCGGAAAGAGGAAAGTGAGCGCGACAAGCGCCGGAACCATCCTTCGGCAGAAGTGCATCAGGCTACCTCACGGTGACGGTGACAACTGCTGGCGCCACTCCCGGATCCGTCGAGCTGACCATGACATCGGCCGTCGCCCCACCGGGAGGGATGTTGGCCGGCGTGATCGTGATGTTCAGTGTGCTTGGCGCGGTGGAGCCGGTGAGCGTAGCGCTGAGCCATGGAGTGGCTGGGGCCGGTACGCTCGCGCTGAGACCGCTCAGCGCGCCGGTGCCCGCGTTCCCGACGCTCACCGGGATCGGCCCGGTGGACGCATCGCCTGGGGCGAAGGTGAAATCGAGCGTCTGGGCGCCGAGCTCGATGACCTGATCGGGGTCCACCTGGTACACCACCGGCAGGTGAACCTGGGTCGGACTCCCGAATTCGCCGGTGACCGTTACCGTCGCAGTATGGCTTCCCACCGAGAGAACCTGGGTCGGGGTGAACCGCACGTGATTCGGCGTCTGCTTGACCCAGAGGGACGGATCGAACGGATCCGGAATGGAATCGATCAACACCGCCGTGGCCCACGGGGTCTGACCCGAGGGATAGGCTATGGTCGGATCGACCAAATTAAAAAGCGTGTCCGGCGCGCTTGAGCCGGCTGGCGGGTTGAGATCGTCGACCAGCACGTCCGCGAAGGCCGGCAGGCCGGACGTGGGGGTCGTGCGGAGGAAGAGTTGCGGGGGCGCATAGCCGAACGCGTTATTATCGTCGAAATTATGGTGCACTGGGACCGTGAGGGACGGCACGCCCGGGGTCGTGCTGCTCAGAGTGACGGAGCCGAGGAAGAACATGCCGCCATCTTGGCTTCCGTCGCCGAAGCTCTCAATGCGAAGTGTGGCGGGCTGAGTCGCACTCGCGGTGGCGGTCGAGTTCGGGTACGTGCCTGGCAGGAACCATGCGCGGATTGAGCCGGTGCCTGTCGCCGGGTCCTGGGTCACCAGGGATGCTACGTTCAGGGTAAGTGTTCCGGTGCCCGAGTTATACACCGTGATGTCTCGCACTGCGGACCCGCTCGACCGGGGCCGGGTCTTGAGCGTCACCGTATCGGTCGGGGAGGTGATCGCCGGGGAGGTGATGGCACCATTAGAGTTTCCCATCCCATTAAAGCTCACCGGTGGGAGACCGGATCCCGGGATCGAGGCCTGGACCGCATTGGAGCCCGGGTTGGTCCCGAACGTCCAGCTGGTGAGTTGAGCCACGCCATTGGCACCGGTAGGGGACGGACTTCCCTGGATTGCTCCGCCGCCCCCGGTTACCTGGAACGTCACACTTACGTTGGACATTGCACGACCGAGCTGATCACGCACGATGACGGCGGGTGGAAAAACCACATTGCCACCGGCTGGCGCGGTGTAGGTGATCGTGCCCCAGGGGGCAAGCGCGGTCGGGATCGGCAGCGAGAATGGGGCGGTCACCGCGCGGTTCTGGGTCATCGTCACCGGACAAGGCCCGGTGCCGCTGCAGCCGCTGCCGCTCCACCCGGCGAAGATGGAGGGGTCGGTCTGGGTGGCGGTAAGCGTCACCGGTGTGTTGTAGTTGTAGCTCTGCACGCACGCGCCGGTGGGATTCCCCGCAGTGATGCCACAGTTTATTGCGGGGGTAAGGCCTGCCTGGCTCATGACGGTGCCCGAACCGGTCCCGCTGCCGATTACCGTCAGCGTGAAGGTCCGAAGGGTAAAGGTGGCGGTGACGCTGCGGGTCTGGGACATGGCGACTGTGCAGGTTCCCACACCGGCGCAACCGCTACCGCTCCAGCCGTTGAAGATGGACCCGGTCGAGGTATCGGCCTGAAGAGTCACCATTTGGTTGCCGAGATAGCTGTTGCTGCAGGTACCGCTGGTGCCGCTGTTGTTGATGGAGCAGTTAATCGCCGGCGAAATACCTCCGGTGCTGGCGACCGTTCCGGCACCATTTCCACCTCCAGCGACCGTCAAGGTGAACGACCGGAGGTCGAAGGTAGCGACGACCGACCTCGCCTGATCCAGCGTCACAATGCAGGTGCCGGTCCCGCTACAGCCCCCGCCGCTCCACCCCTGGAAGTCCGAGACCTGGTCGGCGGTGGCGGTGAGGGTCACCGGCGTGTTGTAATCATACATCTGAGTGCACTGCCCGGTCGGGGCGCCGGCGGTGATGGTGCAATCGACAGCCGGTGAAACCCCCTGCGAGGCGATCCTGCCGCTGCCCAGGCCGGCGCCCTGCACCTGAAGGCTGAATTGCAGCTTGGTGAACCCGGCGGTGACTACTCGCGGGGAGCTCATCGTCATGACGCAGTTTCCGGTGCCGCTGCAGCCACTGCCGCTCCAGCCGGTGAACTGCGATCCGGTCGCGGCGGCGGCGGCAAGGGTGACCACATCCGAGGGGGAATAGATCGCACCGCAGCTGCCAGTCAGCGTTCCGTTGGTAGTGGTACAAGCAAGCGACGGTGTGATTCCTGCCGCCGTGGATACCGTCCCGGTGCCATTGCCGGACCCCAGGATGGACAGCGAATTAGGATCAGTGAAAGCGGCGGTCACTCCAGTGGATTGGGTGATCGTGAACGCGCAGGGACCGGAGGTGTTGCTGCATCCGCCGCCCCAGCCCGCAAATGCTCCCACCCCAGCCGGTACCGCGTCCAGCATGACCGGAGTCCCGAAATCGTAGGTCCCCTGACACGCTCCACTTGGCGACCCGCTGGTGAGCGTGCAGGAGAGGGCTGGTGTGATCCCGGTGGAGGTGATAGTGCCGCTGCCGGTGCCACTCACGGTGAGCGTAAAGCTCTTGAGGGTGAATGTCGCGCTTACCGCACGGTCCTGGGAGAGCGTGAGCAGGCAGTCCCCCAGGCCGGAGCAGTCGCCGGACCAGCCTTCGAAATTGGATTCCTGGCCCGGGGCTGCGGTGAGGGTGATGCCGGTTCCGTTGGCATAAGAGGCATTGCAGGTGCCGGCCGTCGCGCCGGCGGTCAACATGCAGTCCAGTGCCGGAGTGATGCCGGTTGCGGTCTGCACCCGCCCATTGCCGCCCCCGGTCCCCGTGACGGTGGCGGTCACCGGGACCTTGCTGAAGGTGGCGGTCACCGAGATATCGCTCTGCACGGTGACCGAACAACTCGCCCCCACACAGTTTCCACTATACCCGACAAAGCTGCTGCCGGCTCCGGTCATCGCAGTGAGGGTGACACCGGTGCCGAAACGATAGGTGGCGGAACACCCGGGGCCACCTGCAAGGCCATTGCTAATAGTGCAGTTGATTGCGGGAGTGAGGCCGGCCTGACTGGTCACGGTGCCGTCACCGTCGCCGCCACCAACCAGGGTGAGAGTAAAGCTCTGCAGCGTAAAGGTGGCGGTCACCGTGGTGGCCTGGGCGACGCTGACCACGCAGGTCGCCCCGATGCAGGACGGCACACTCCAGCCAGAAAGGTCCGAGCCGTTCGCAGCGCTGGCGGTCAGGGTCACCACTGTCTGATAGGGGTAGCTTTGCTGGCACGCGCCCGTCGTAATGCCGGGGGCGACGTCGCACGCCAGCGCGGGCGCGGGCGTTGAGCTGACGTGCCCCGCCCCATCACCCCCTCCTGCAATGGTCAAGGGATATGACGCCAATCCAAAATCGGCGGTCACCGCTCGGTCACGTGAGAGGTCTAGCTGGCAGGCACCAGTGCCCGAGCAGTCGCCGCTCCAGTGAACAAAGGTTGAGCCCGACATTGGAGTGGCCGACAACTTCACTTCAGGTCCGTCGTAGTTTGCGCTACACCCGGTCGTGGCAGCCTGGCCACTGGTAATACTGCAGTCGATGCCGCTGGGAGTGCTGGTCACCATGCCGGAGCCGGCCCCGGTGCCGTCAATAGTGACTGAATGGCTGGTTGGGCCCTGGTCCTTGGAGCATGTGCTCACCGCTACCACGACCCCCACCCCGGCCGCAACCCGCAGAATCCACCGGTACGCGCAGGAGCCAAGCGCCGATTGAGATGCCATCCAGAAAGGCGTACGCACAAATCGCCTCCTGCGCGCTCAGTATCGGGCGCGATGTGGCTGGGGGTTGAGTAAAGGAGTCACCCTGCCGACGGGTAGGGGGCGCTAACGTACGATTGGGGATTTGGGGTGTCAAGGGGCCGGAGCGGGTGGTCCGATGGACCTCAGCAGCGGTAGGTCCGGGATGGAAGGCCGTCGAGCGCGGTGGGCGGTGTCGTCACCCATGCGGTGACGACTTCCCCGCGAAGCCCTCGGCACTTGAGCAGGCGCTTGCTCTTCAATGCTTCGGCCAAGGCCTACACCTCAATCTGCGGCTGGCGGCCGGCGCCCAGGGTCATAACAAGCGCATTGCCCTGCTCCACTTCGGCTTGGGTCGAGGCTCGCTGAAGTGACGGGCTGGCTGGTTCGAAGTGCGTGTTGAGCCCAGCAACTGCCCCACCGAGCCGCCGAGAATTCTCGCGCCTTTAGGTTATGCCATTGTAGTTATTGGCCTCGGCGAAACCTCTGCGCATTCGGCGACTCGGCGGTGTGCTGTTTGCCGGGCTCAAGGGCCATTACAAGGCCGAATTCCTGCACCTCCAATAGTTCGTGACTGGCTGACGCAGGACCACTCCCGGTAAACCGCTCCAGATCAGCATTGTGCAGCGTGGCTTTCCTCACGAAGGCCACGAAATCCCACGAAGGGCACGAAGAACGACACTTTCGGTAGCCATCTTGGCGGGGACGTCCTCCGGTGTCAACGTGGTTGCCGCGATCAAGGGTGGCGAGGCGCAGCCAATGACTTCGTTGCGGTGGCCTGCCGGCAGCCCTAGATTCGACTGTCCCCACCAATGATCACACCCTGGACCTGACCGCCCGTCTCGCCACAGCCCTTGAAGGCCGCTACACCGTCGAGCGGGAGCTCGGCGCCGGCGGCATGGCCATGGTGTACCTCGCCAACGACCTCCGCCACCGCCGCAAGGTCGCCATCAAGGTTCTCCGACCGGAGCTGGCCGCCGCACTGGGCCCCGAGCGGTTCCTACGAGAAATCGAAACTGTGGCCGGGCTGCACCACCCCCACATCCTTCCGCTTTACGATTCCGGCGAAGCCGGCGGCTTCCTCTTCTATGTGATGCCGCTGGTCGAAGGGGAATCACTTCGGGACCGCCTGAACCGCGAGAAACAAATCCCGATCGAGGACGCGCTCCGGATCGCCGCTGAAGTCGCCGATGCACTCAGCTACGCCCACAGCCATGGCATAGTGCATCGCGACATCAAGCCGGAAAACATCCTGCTGGAATCCGGTCACGCCGTGGTGGCCGACTTTGGTATCGCCAAGGCTGCCGCGGCGGCTGGGGAAATCACCTCGCTCACCGCGACGGGCACTTCGATCGGCACCCCGTCCTACATGAGCCCGGAACAGGCTGCCGGCGAGCGGGATCTCGACGGCCGGAGCGACCTCTACAGCCTTGGCTGTGTGCTTTTCGAGATGCTGGCAGGCCAGCCACCCTTTTCGGGTACCACGGCACAGGCGGTCGTGCGGCAGCACATGGTGACCACACCGCCGCCGATCACCCAGTTCCGGCCCGCGGTGCCGCCCGGAGTCGCCGACGCGCTGGCCCGGGCGCTGGCCAAGAATCCCGCCGATCGATTCAATCCGGTGGGCCAGTTCGCCACCGCGCTCAGCACGCCGCGGACGGGGACGGTCGAAGTCACCCCGGCCACGAGACCGAACCGGGGAATCGCCGTCGCCATAGCCATCGCGGTCGTGCTCATCGCCGGGACCGCGTGGTCGTTCCTCCGCCGCTCCAACGGTGGGGACGACAAGGTCCGCTCTATCGCGGTACTGCCGTTCGCCAACCTCGGCGGCGACAGCACGACCAACCCGATGGTTCTCGGCATGCATGCCGAGTTGATCACCCAGCTCACCAAGCTGGCGAGCCTCCAAGTGGCCTCGCGCAGCTCGGCGTTGGAATACCAGGACAGCAAGAAGTCCGAAAGACAGATCGCCAGCGAGCTGGGAGTCACGAATCTGCTCACCGGAAGTATTCAACGTTCTGGTGATGAGATCCGCTTTACGGTCGCGTTGAGCGATGCGGAGAAGGGCACCCAGCTCTGGGCCGAAAGTTACGATCGGAGCTACACGGCGGAAAACCTGTTCGCCATGCAGGCGGATATTGCGCGATCGGTCGCGGGAGCGCTCTCCGTGCGGCTCTCGCCGGCCCAGGATACCGCCATCGCCAGGCCGCCCACCGCCAACCTCGCGGCGTTGAATCTCTACTACCAGGCCCTGGCAGGATGGGAATCACGAGGGAACTCGAATGACACGGCCACCATACGCATGCTGAAGGATGCTGTGGCGCTGGATCCCAATTTCGCCGCCGCCTGGGGTCTCCTGGCCCAGATGCAGAGCTGGTTGTTGCGACAGGGATTTACGGTAGACACGTTGCCGGCGTTTCAGGCGCTGCAGAAGGTCCAATCACTGGTTCCTGGTTCTATCGAGGCCTCCCTCGCCTCGGGGTATTATGCCTACTACGGCAAGGGGGATTTCAAAGGCGCACTCCAGTCCATGGACGAAGCAGCACGGCAGCAACCCAATTCGGTCGAGTTCATGCTGGTACGTGCGTTGCTCCTGCGCCGGCTCAATCGATGGAATGAAGCGCTGGCACTGCTGGAGCGGGCCCATGCCCTGGATCCCCGGCATGTTTCGGTACTGACCAACCTGGGCGAGACCTATCGATTCATGGGACGGCTGGACGATGCGATGTCCGCGTTTGACCGGGCGCTCGCGCTGTCTCCCTCGAACTCCACCGCAATCGGTTCGCGTTTCCTGTGCCTGGTGATGAAAGGCGACACGGCGGAGGCGTTCCGTTTCGCCGCGGTGTCGGCACCGGTGGCCGCTGCGATAACCGGTGCCATCATGCAGTATCAGACCGGGATGCTCCGGCGTGACTATCCAGCCGCACTCCGTGGTGCTCAACGCATTCCCGAATCCTTCTATACCAGCGCCTTCGGCAGCAGGTTCTCCGGCCTCGCTGAGATCTACTGGCTGATGGGTGACTCGGCCCGGATGCGCGCGGTCGTCGATACGATGCTTCGGGTCGGGGCCCGAGTAGCGGAAGCCAGGACGCGGCCGGGACTCGGCGATCCGTTTGGGGGCCGCGCCCAGGTCATGCTCACCCTCGCTGTGGGCTACGCGTTGAGGAATGACCTCACCCGCGCCATCGCGATGGTGGACTCGGCGCTCGCCCTCTACCCTCCGGCGGAAGACGTGGTAGACGGCGGGGGCGATCTCCGGATGGCGGCCATCGGGTACATGATGGCCGGCCAAGCAGACGGGGCCGTGGCAGCGCTGCGCGAAATGCTTTCCCGCCCGAGTGAGATTTCACCCGAGCTCCTTCGCCTGGACCCGGTGTGGGACCAGTTGCGTCAGCATCCGGGTTTCCAGCAACTGCAGAAGGAATAACCGTGACTATCTCCCGCCGTGAATTCGCCGGCTCCGTGGCCGGTCTAGTCGGGGCCGCTGCGCTTGGCCGCCACACAGCACCCGAGTCTCCAGCCGATCCCTGCCATCTCCCTCCATCCGTCCAGGCCCTCACCAACCTGACCGGCGGCATCGCGCCCATCACCGACGCCGAGCGCCGGCAACGCATCGCCAAGGCGCAGCGACTCATGCAGGAGCACGGCATCGCAGCCGTCGTCGTCGAGCCAGGTACCACGATGCGGTATTTCACCGCCGTGAGCTGGTGGCCCTCCG
>JBDTTZ010000116.1:0-4240 GCA_040008015.1 Gemmatimonadota bacterium | reverse complement strand
CTGCAACTGGGCGAAGGGATGGTCACCCTGCTCAGCACCAAGCTGGACGGGGCCGGCGACCTCCGGACTGTGGATGCACGGGCGCTGCTCAGCTATCTCGAACGGGAAAAGATCGAGACCCTGAACGTCGAGGAAGCCCGCAAGGTCGCCGGCCGCTTCGCGGCCGGGATGTTCGTGCTGGGCGACGTCGTCATCCTGGGCAATCACGTCCAGCTCTCGGCGGGCGTGTACGATCGCGACAAGGACGGAGTCGCGCAGCAGGCGTCGGTCGAAGGATCGATTGATACCGTCTTCGGACTGGTCGATGCGCTGGCCGCCAAGCTGCTGGCCGAGCGCAGCGGGCCGTCGGGTGCGGGGCTGGACCGGGTGGCGAGCGTGACCACGTCGTCGCTCCCCGCGTTCAAGGCGTATCTCGACGGCGAGCGCGACATGCGCACCGGAAACTTCGACCGTGCCGCGCTCGACTATCAGCGTGCAGTCGCGGCGGACTCCGGGTTTGCCCTGGCGTGGTACCGGCTGGGGATCGCGGCGCTGTGGCTGGTCCAGGACGACCTCATCACCAGTTCCCTGGTCCGCGCGGAGGCGCTGAGTGCCCACCTTCCGGAGCGGGAACGCCGGCTGCTCCAGGCCATCGAAGCTGCGCGCGCAGGTAACTTCGAGCGGGCCGAACAACTCTATCGCACCATCACCGGGGCGTCGCCCGACGATGTCGGGGCCTGGCTCCAGTTGGGCGAACTGCTGTTCCACGACGCGCAGCTCAACGGCCGGGATTTCCGCGACTCTCGGGAGCCGTGGCAACGGGCGATGGCTCTGGAGCCCGACAACATCATTCCCCTGGTCCACCTGGCCCGGGTGGAGGCCGCCGACCGGGACACCGCCGTCCTCACCAGCCTGGTGAACCAGATCTCCGCCATCCGGGCCCGGAGCGGCCAGGATTCCTCCGGCGCGCGGGTGGAAGAACTGGAAATGGCGATGCTTCGGGCCGCATCGGTGCGGGATACCGCCGCGATTGCCCGGCTGCTCGGCGACTTGGGACGGGCTTCGGAACTGACCCAGACCCTTACCAGCTGGGACGTAGCGGTGATGGGAGGAGACCTGGGGACCGCGTACCAGATCGCCGGCCTGTTGCGCGCATCTTCGCGCTCCAGGTTCGCGCAGGCGTTGGGCTGTCGCATCCAGGGCAGCATGCTGCTCAGCATGGGCAAGCGCGACCTGGCCGATCATGAGTTGGACCAGTGCGTCGCCCTGGATCCCGGACTCATCACCGCGTTCCATGCCTACTACGCAGCGCTTCCCATGCCGATGACATCATCAGCCCGGCTGGCAAAGGAGCGAGCGGCGCTCGACAGTATCCGTCCGCCCGCCGCGGAGCCGACGCCCGAGATGAGCGTCTTCATCACGGTGCACTCCGCCGGATACCCGCAAATCAGGACCTATCTCGACGGACTCTACGGCGCGCTTGCCGGGGATACGGCCCAGGCAGACCGGGCAGCCTCGGTATTACCGACGCTTCCGGGATCGGCCGTGGCCCGGGCCGCGGCAGGAATGCTTGCCGACGGCCTCCGGGCGGAGATCGCGTACCGGCAACAGCGCTGGGACGAGGCACTCCGGCTGCTGAGCAAGCCATGGGTGGCGCCCAACTACCTGGTCACCAACTCCTCGCCGTTTTTCAGTGGGGCCCGGGAACGATTCCGGCGCGCCGAGCTGCTGGCCCGCGCCGGCAAGTACGACGAGGCCATTCGCTGGTACGCCAGCTTTGACAACCTTTCGATGTTCGATACCCCGCTCCTGGCGCCATCGTTCTTCCGAAAGGCGGAGATCTACGAGCGGCAAGGGAAGAAGGCGGAGGCCGCGCGGGACTATCAGCGGTTTGTCGAGTTGTGGCGGGACGCGGATGCCGACCTGCAGCCGATGGTGAGCCAGGCCAGGGAGCGTCTTCAAGTCCTGCAGCGGTGAGCAGGGGCGCCCAGCGGTGCGCCCCTACGATTGGTTCGGAACGTCCCCCTCCAGGTAGGTGTACCCCTCCAACCCCGCCACGTAGTCCGCGATGAAGGCGTTGGCCTCCTGGCGGGTCAGTCCCCGTGCGCCGTTCACCTTGCGGCGGAAGGTGGCGAGCAGGTCCTGGGACTGGAACTGCACATAGTTCAGCACCTCGGTCACGGTATCGCCGTGGACCAGGTCGGTGATCTCATACCCCGACTCGGTCAGCCGGACGTGCACCGCGTTGGTATCGCCAAACAGATTGTGCAGGTCGCCCAGGATTTCCTGGTAGGCGCCGGTGAGAAAGATGCCCAGGATGTAGGGCTGGCCCTCGATGTATGGATGCAGCTCGAGCGAGGGTTTGCCTTTCCTGCCGCCGGCGAAGCGATCGATCTTGCCGTCGGAATCACAGGTGACGTCCTGGAGGGTGCCGCGGCGGATCGGCTGGTCCAGCAGCCGGTGAATGGGCATGATCGGAAACAGCTGGTCAATCGCCCAGTTGTCCGGCAGCGACTGGAACAGGGAGAAGTTGCAGAAGTAACGGTCGACCAGGGTGGCCTCGATGTCCGCCATGATCTCGGGATAGGACGCCTTGTCCTCTCCGATCAGCCGGGCCAGGCCGTTCAGGGTCGCGAGGTAGTACTGCTCCGCGTGGGCCCGCTCGGGCAGGCTCAGCACCCCGCTGGCAAAAAGCTCCTGGGCCCGCTCCTTCGCAAAGGCGGCGTCGTGGGCCACTTCCTGGGCCCGGTCCAGGGCCACGCTCTCCAGGTTCTCCGCCATCTCCTTGAGCAGCGGATGGGCCTTCTTCGGCAGCGCCGGCGGAACCGGCTCGACCTGCGACTCCACGTCGATCACGTTGATGAGCAGCAGCGAGTGGTGCGCTGTTATCGCGCGCCCTGACTCCGAGATCAGGTGCGGCATCGGGAGCCCGGCGGTCTGGCACGCCGTGCCGATGACGTAGACCACGTCGTTGGCGTACTCCCGCATGGTGTAGTTCACGCTGGCGGGGCGGGTGGACCGGGAGCCGTCGTAGTCTACGCCGAGTCCGCCGCCCACGTCCACGTGGCTGACGGGAAAACCCATGCGGTGGAGCTCGGAGTAATAGCGGCCGATCTCTTCCAGTCCCGCCTTGATATAGCGGATGTCGGTGATCTGGCTGCCCAGGTGGAAGTGCACCAGCTTGAGCAGGTCCTTCTTGCCCAGCTCCTCCAGCCGGTCCAGCAGCTTCATCAGCTCCACGGGCGAAAGCCCGAACTTGGATTTTTCCCCTCCGCTCTTGGCCCAGCGCCCGGCGCCCTCGGTGGCCAGCTTGATGCGGACCCCCACCGTAGGCACGACGTCCATTTCGCCCGCCACCTTGAGCAGCACCTCGAGCTCGTTCAGCTGCTCCAGGACGAGCATCACGGTGTGACCCACCTTCTGGCCCATCAGGGCCAGCCGCATGAACTCCTCGTCCTTGTAGCCGTTGCAGACGATCAGGTGGTTGGTGCTCTCGGAGAGGCCCAGGATCGCCTGGAGCTCCCCCTTGCTGCCGCACTCCAGCCCGACCCCGAACGGCTCGCCGAACTCCACGATTTCCTGCACCACGTGGCGCTGCTGGTTGACCTTGATCGGGTAGACCGTGGTGTACCGGCCCTGGTAGTCGAATTCCTTGATGGCGTTCCCAAACGCCTCCGCCAGGTTCTGGATCCGGGCCCGCAGGATGTCGGAGAAGCGGAGCAGCAGCGGGAGACCCACGCCCTGCGCGTTCAGGTCCATCGCCAGCTGGTACAGATCGAGCCCCCGCTTGGGATTGCCGTCAGGGTGCACGCCGACGTGGCCCTCCGGGTTCACCCGGAAAAAGCCCAGGCCCCACCCGTTCATGTTGTAGAGCTTCTCGGAATCTTTGGGGCTCCAGGCGGGCGCGCTGGCGCCGGCGGGCGTGCCATTTGGCGTCGAAGACGTGGCGGTGGACGGAACTGTGATAGTGATGGCCTGCTCCATTCGGGAGAACCGGGCGGAATCTAACGGCGGCGGATGGCGGATGGCAGATGGCGGATGGCTGATGGCTGATGGCTGATGGCTATCCAAGGTGAGAATGCCATCTGCTATCTGCCATCTGCCATCAGCTTAGATTCCACTGATGGGCTGGAGCTTTCGAATCATCCGAATCGCCGGGACCGACGTGAAGGCGCACGTCACCTTCCTGCTCCTGCTTGGCTATCTCGGCTTGCAGGCGTACCGGGAAGGGGGGACGGCGGCCGCGGTGGAAACCCTGGCG
>JBDTTZ010000115.1:0-4553 GCA_040008015.1 Gemmatimonadota bacterium | reverse complement strand
TGCACCGCCTGCAGGTGCTTGTGCACCAGGTTGTCACCCCAGCCATTCAGTTCGTGACTGGTGGTGGGTGGGCCGTCGGTGAAATGGAAATAGGCCGAGTAGAGCGGATGATCGTTGGGGAGGTCGGCGAGCGGGCCGGCCACGCGGGTGATCTCCTCGATCGCGGTTCGGTGGAACACCCCGTCCACGTCGTGATTGTGGTCGTCCACGAACAACATGCCGCCGCGGCCGATCAGGTCCCGGAGCATGCGACTCTCGCCCTGGTTGAATCGCACCGGAAGGTGGCCGGTGAGGAACACCAGCGGATATCGAAGCAGGTCAGGGGATCCCAGCGGCACGATGGCGCCGGTCGGCGCGACGGCCAGGGAGGTGTAACGGGCCACCGAGTCAATGATGTTGGCCGGCAGCAGCGGGGCCGAGTCCCAGTCGCCGGATTCATACTGTGCGGTGGCGAAGACGAACTCGCTCATGGAACACCCGACCACGCGGTGAGATCGGCGGTCGCGGCCGGGGCTCCAGCGAGCAGCCGCCGGGCCTGGACCAGCGATTCGGTCGCGTCTCGACCTGTCCGCATGTCCGCCAGGGCGAGCGCCAATGCCTGGGCGAATTGGGGAGCGTCCTCCAGCGCGTCTACCCTGAGCACCGTCAGCGAGTCCACCGCACGCTCGGCGGGCAGGAGCTCCAGCGCGGCGGTGAAACGGTCGAGCAGCCGGCCCGGCGATCCGCGGCCGCCATGGCTGCGGCGCGCCGGCGCGGGGTCAGCATCGGTCAGTTTTCCCGCCAGTCGGATCCGCGCCAGGTCCACCACCACCGGTTTCGGCTGGCCCCGGAGGTACAGCCGCTCCGCCTGCCGGGCGCGCTGGATCGCTTCCAGGGCGGCGCGCATGTGGGGGATCGCGTGCCCCGGCTCGCCGATCTCCAGCTCCCGGCCGGCACTCCACATCGCGTTGTACGCTTCCAGCAACGGCCGATTCAGCGCGACGACCGGGCTCTCGTCTTCACTGAAGTCGAGCGGCCGGCCGCCATTCGCCATGTTGGTGTCGGAAGCGGCCTGCATCAGCGCTTCCGGCGTCAGCTCGGATCCGCCTTCCCCCCCTTCGCTCTCCTCCGCGCCGGCTTCGCCCCCCAAGCGCATGAAAATCACGTCGGCCACCCGGCGCCGGAGAGCGGCCTGGTCGCGCGCGATGGCTCGCGACTCCGAGACCACCGTATCCCGGCGCAGGCGGGGACGCCGTCGTTCCAGCGCCTCGGTCAGCAGGAGCAGCATGCGTTGACTGAGCAGGGAGGAATCGCCCTGGGCCGGCGCCATCGTTTCGACCGACACTGGGTCGCCCTCGTCGGCTCGCAGAATCCTGATGGTGCGGGTTTCCGACGCGGCAACGCCGGGTCCGGTTGTCGTATTCCGGTCCCGGGCAACGGCGCGCAGGTGAATGACATTCCCGCCCGCCAGGTGCAGCGAATCGAGCGACAGCGGAGCCTTGATCGAGAGTGCGCGGTCACCCTCGACCGATCTCCGGCCGATCACCCCGGTGCGGAAGGTGAAGTTCTCCCCTTCCCCCGAGCTGACGATGTATTCGAACCAGGCCGACTCGAGACCGAAGTCATCGCCGGCGCGGGCCTCGAGCTGAATGATCCCACCCATGGACCGGCGCGCCGTGTCCCGTGACGGCAGCAGCAGGTGAACTTGGGGAATTGAGTCAGGCTCGGGCTCCAGTGTCACCAGCAAGTGCCGGGCTCCGCTGGTCAGCGTGAGGACGCGGGGGCTGGTCGGCATCACCAGGGCAACCGACCAGCGCGCCGCACTGGGGGTAACCCGGATGGCGGAATCGCCAAGCGTGGCGGTGATGGGCTCCGGGTTCACCCGTCCTTCGATCAGGAGCCGGCTTCCCTGCAGCGCGACCACGGCGACCGGATTCTCCAGCATGCGCTGCGCCTGTCCCGAGTAGGCGGGAGAAATCACCTTCACCAGCAGCGGGCGAAACGGATCCGCCGGCCCGCCCCGTGACTCTGCCGTGAGGAGTGCATCGCCGGGCGTGGGTGACCGCACCCGGGTAACGAGCCCGGCCGGCAACAGCATGAACGCCCCCGCCGCAAACGTGGCAACGAGCAGCGGAGCGCCCGCTCCCAGCCAGAGTCGCCGCCGAACCGGCGCTCTCCAGTCGACCCGGGCGACATGCTGTTCCAGCGCCATGGTCGAACCGCCAGGGTCCTGGATCAGGGTGACCAGGGCGTACTTGAGTGTCGGCGCGTGCTCTTCCAGCCAGAGGGCGACGCCATCCAGGCGCCAGACTCCTCGATTCCTCCACGCGACACCGAGCATCACGACAACACCGAGAGCGATTGCGACGGCGCGAAGACCGGCGCGCAGCGGATACGGCAAACCAATCGCAAGGTCGGCCAGCGCCACCAGCAGCAGCAGGGTCAGTGCGACGGCCAGTCCCCAGCCGAGGCTGGCGACGATCACGCCGACAGACAACTGCTGCCGGACTCCCTGGACCCTGGCCCGGGCGTTCATCCGGTCGGTCTCCTGCGCCGTACCACCGTTTCCAGCACCAGCAACACGAGCACGATACCGAGCAAGACTCTCCGGGCGGGATCCCTCTCCTCCTGGCCTCGAGGGAGACTTGCCGTACTCGCGAGCATGGCCGGTCCGCGCAGGCTATCAAGCAGGGCGTCACTCACGCGACTCCAATCCTGTCGGCCACCACAGGCCGCCAGGAGCCGCCGAGTAAGGCGAACAACACTCGGTCGCAACACCAGGTCCCCCACCGGGGTGACCGGGATGGCCACATCGCGCTGGCAGCCGCGGCCCAGCGGACGCTCGACCGCCGCCGGTGAACCGTCATTCCATCGCGCGATGACTCGGCCCGGTGGCAGCGAAACGGTTCGGACAAACGGCGCGACCACGGCGATCTCCCCGATCGCGACGGCGCTCGCCGTGTCTGCCGGGCGCGGCATCCAGCCGGAATGCTCCTGGCGATCGGGCCATACGACTACCGCGCCGCCCTCGCGAGCCCAGGTCGAGTCGCCCGCGCTCACGCCCTGGCGCCGCACCCGCACCCCCGCCGGCAGCGGGCCGGTGAGCGCGAGGGTCGCCGAGAGGGGATCCTCCTGGCTCAGCGAAACCGGAGTCAGCGACTGCTCGCGCACCACCGGAGCGATCGTGCGCAGCCGGATTCCTCCCGGCCAGACCCGGGCGATCACCAGGGTCGCGGCGTCCCATTGCTCCCGCGCGAAGGATGAGACGATGAGAAGGTCAACCGAATCGGCGTTACGGCGCAGGCTGCCCGCGGCACGGAAAGCGGAGATCAAGCCGGAGCTGATCGCGGAATCGAAGTCCACGACCCGCTCGGCACTGGATATCAGCGCGGCGGTGGAGTCATCCAGCGCTGACACCGCCGGGGAGCGATCCACTATCGCGATCAACGCGGTATGGCGCGGTGGTGGGAAGACCGGCTGAGCGAACGCGGCACCAAGCAGCAACACGGCTACCGAGCGGAGCAGGAGCAGCAGGAGATCCGAGGGTGAACGGGCCAGGGCGGCCGCGCTGGCCGGCCGCTCCGGGATGAACCGCGCGGTGGGAAAGGAGAACGGCCGGGGATGCCGGCGGGCGAGGAAATGAATCGCGGCGACCAGGAGGGCCCCGACGACCCCGGCCAGCAGCCAGCCCGGCGCGAGGAACCTCACCGCGCGTTTCTTCCCTGACCAGTGCCGCGCACGATTCGCCGGATCACGGTGGCCGGTTCCTCGTTCGATCGCACTTCGAGGTACTCCACGCCGGCGGCTCGAAATCCGTCGGACAGGCGTTTGCGCCAACTGACGAAGCTCGCCTGGTACTCACCAACCACGACGGGGTGGAGTACTCGCTGGAACGCAGGTTCCTCCGGATCGGTCGCCAACCGGAGGGTATCGCCGGGCGCCAGCTCGGAAGGGGCGACGAGATGGATCGCAAACACCTCCACCCCTCCCGCGACCAGCTCGCGGGAACGCCGCAACACCGCCTCTTCTTCCCCGAGGAAATCGGAAACCAGCACCACCCGCCACCCGGAACGGATACCGTCAAGCGCCGGGCCGATGTCCACGATACCGGTCGGCGTGATGGCGTCGAGCGTCCTCGCTATGTCGTCGATGACGCCCTTTCGGGCCCGGGGGACGATGCGCGCCACTCCTGCCGGTGTCACGATGCTCACCCCCGCGGGATCGCCCTCGCCCCGGGCGACCGCGGTGAGACCGATCGCGAGGCGGCAGCCCTGCGCCCACTTCTCGAGGTTGATCGCGGGGAACGCCATCGAAGCCGAGGCATCGAGCACGACCAGGGTGGAACGGGTGGCGCGTTCGTCGGTGATCCGGAGATGGGCCCGGTCGGTCCGTGCGAGCAGTTTCCAGTCGAGCCGGCGGGGATCGTCGCCCTGGCGATACAGGCGATACTCGGTGAACTCAGCGGTGAACCCCCGCAGCCGCGAAGCATGGGTGCCTGCCATGCCCGCTTCGACCGGACGGCGTGCCGGCCAGGAGAGCCCTACAAGAGCATCGAGAAGGGAACCGTAGTGTTG
>JBDTTZ010000114.1:0-7419 GCA_040008015.1 Gemmatimonadota bacterium | reverse complement strand
ACTCGCTGGGCTGCGTGGTGTACGAGATGCTGGGCGGCGACCCGCCGTTCAGCGGGTCCAGCGCCAACGTCGTGGCGGCCCGACACCGGGTGGATGCGGTGCCGCCGCTCCGGACCATTCGTCCCTCGGTCCCGCCGAGCTTGGAAGCGGTGGTGATGCGAGCGCTGGAGAAGATCCCGGCCGATCGTTACAACACCGCCGACCAGTTCGCCCAGGCGCTGGTCCACCCGCCGACTCCCACCACTCGGGTTCCGGCCGGGCCGTTTCGGGGCCACCGGCGACGCTCCTGGCTGCTGCTGGCCGGACTTCTCGTTGTCATCGCGGGCACGCTGTACGCCATCTTCGGGGACCACGGCGAGACCGGGCCAGGGTCCAGCACCCTGGCGCTCGATACCACTCACATCGCCATCATCCCGGCGGAACGCGATTCGCTGCGATCGGCCGGGCTCGACCCCGCCCTGCTGCTCCAGGACGCGCTGTCCCGCTGGGGCGGCATCACCGTGGTGGATCCGATCCAGGTGCATGACGCGATGGCGCGGCGTGGCGCCCAGCGGGGAGAGGACTGGCGCCGAGTGGCGAGGGATGTCGGCGCGGGCCGTTTCATCCGGGTAGATGCGGCACCGGTAGGTGATTCGGTCCGGGTCCATGCGGTCCTGTACGACACTCGGGGAGGGACCCAGCTCGCCGATCCCTCGGTGCGCGTGGCCGCCAACTATGCCGGCTCCGCCGCCGCCTACAACGACCTGGCGGAGCACCTGCTGTTCCGGAGCGCCGGGCCCCATGTGCCGATGGATTCGCTGATCGGCACCAGCTCGGCGCCGGCGCGGCAGGCGTTCGCGAAGGGACAAGAGGCCTTGGCCGACTGGAATCTTGCCGCAGCGGACTCGGCGTTCGATGGGGCGAGCCGGTTTGATCCGCAATATGCGCAGGCGCTCTTGTGGCTGGCGGTGGTGCGTTCGTGGCGCGGGTTACCGGTAAGCCAGTGGTCGTCTGCGGCCGAGCGGGCCGCCTCGGGTCGGGATCGACTCTCGCAGCGAGAACACCAAATCGGAGATGCCGTGCTAGCACAATCGCGTGAGGACAATGCGAGGGCCTGCGGCATCTGGAAGCGGCTGGCTGACCAGGATACTTACAGTTTCGCCTTCTGGTACGGGTGGGGCGATTGTCTCCGGCGAGATAACGTGGTCATTCGCTCACAGAATAGTCCAACCGGGTGGCGATTCCGGAGCAGCTATCACCAGGCCTTGAAAGCCTACCAGCGAGCCTTTCAGCTGCTGCCTTCGATTCACCGGGCATTCCGTACCGAGTCGTTCGCATCAGTCAGACGGTTGTTCGAGCCAAGCGCCAACGATCTTCGGGGTGGAAAGGCGTTACCACCAGACACGACAACCTTCCTTGCCCCGCTTTCCTGGGAAGGTGACACGCTCGTGCTCATTCCGATTCCATCCTCGCAGGTTGCCGAAGGTCAGTCCACAGTGACGAGTACGACCAGACAGGCGGTCAGGCACCAACGGGAGCTGTTTCACGACGTAGCGTCCGGCTGGGTGGCCGCCTTTCCGCACAGCGCCGAAGCGCTGGAGAACCTTGCCCTCTCCCTTGACGTCCTGGGAGATCGTTCGGCTTTGGACACCTTGCGTTTGGCACGGCGCCTCGCTCGAGAGCCGGTTGACAAACTTCGCGTTGCAGTGGCCGAGGTATGGATGACCCTGAAGTTCTCCATCCTGGCCAATCCCGATGGAGTCCTCCGAGCCAAGCTCCTGGCGGATTCTCTGCTGCGGGCGAGTAATGTTGAAACATCGCTGGATCCGGGTCTGCTTTCCGGACTGGCCGTGCTTACGGGGAGGGCTCACCTTGCCGCACAGTTTCGGATGGCTCCTGCCGCACGGCTGGAATGGCAAGTCCCGTCGTCTCTGGCTGGCTCCGCGCCGGTCCTGATGGTTTACGCTGCCATGGGCGGACCCAGAGACAGCCTCCGGACGATCGAACAACGCCTTCTGGATGATATCGATCAGAGACTTAACCCGCCGGACCGTGCCGAAACAAGAGCGCAGTGGCTGGCCTTCCCGGCAACGCTGGCCTTCCCCTCCTACCCCTTTGAATCCCTTGAGTCGCTCGCGGGAACCGGAGATATGCTGCTCGATGCCCAGGTTGCCTTTATGCGCGGCGACAGCAACGCGGTAATCCGGACCTTGAGAGAGATGCAAACGGAGAGGAAGGGAATATCTTCAGCGGACCTGACCATAGACGCTCTCTACCTCGAATCCTGGTTGTGGAGCTCCCTGGGGAATCCTAAGGACGCCGCCGATTGGCTGGATCCGACGTTGAATGCCCTCCCCGAGACGTCATCGCGGTTGCTCACCGAGGTGTTTCGGGCCGGGCCCTTGGTGAGGGCCATGATTCTTCGGGCTCTACTTGCCCAGACACTTGGAGACCGGGACACGGCCCGAAGATGGGCAACGGCCGTGACCACACTCTGGTCAGATGCCGATGATTTTCTGCAGCCGGAGGTTGCAGCGATGGCCCGGTTAGCCAAGTGAGTCGACGGGAGCCTCTCGTCTAGGTGAAATGAATTCTTCGGACCTGTTCCTGGATTACGGATGTTTGCGGTACCTCTACTTCTGAGGAGGAGCAAATGCGAGCCACCGCCAAGCAACGATCGTCGATTCAACTCCTGTTGGCTGTTGTCATCGTATCGATCACCGTTATCATCGCCTGTTCCTCGCCTAAGAAGATCACGGCAAGCGATGTGCGTCCCGAGTGTCCGCAGGACAGCATCGCGATCTACGTGGAGAATCCGGAGGAGAGAGGAACCTTCCTGATCCTCAGCAGCCTGACCCTTGCTGGCGACCATGCAAAGGTCCCGGAGTACAACGATTGTCAACGATTCATCATGGGTTCCGGCAATACCTACGGACCACTTGTCGCCATCTGGGCGGCTGAACACCTGGACTCACTGCAAGACAGCCTGCAGCAGCTCCAAGAGAACATGAACAACAGCCAAATGGCTCTGGCGGCCGCAGAAATCCACAACTACGACGCCGCCTACGCGCCCCTGCATATACAGCACGACTTTAGTTGTTTGTATGTTTGGACAGAACTGATTGGGAGCCAGAATCCGGCATCCAATTGGCGGGCCAGAATTGTCCCGGTTGGACCTAACGAACCCAACTGCGCCAAACCCGTTCCATTCGACTCGCTTGGCGGTTGGGAGCTTCAGGTTCAGGTAGACTCAAACGCCCACCTGTCTGGAAACGATGTACCACCTGTGGCGCGCTGGGATTGGGACAGTGTTCACGCGCAACAAAGCATTGGGATCAAGTGTGGCAGAGACTGGTGCAACGTTGGAGCTCCCGACTTCGTTGCCTCATTCAAGCGCGCACTCACTCTGCCGTGGCTTGAAGTCCGGAACACCAGCGTCCCGTCAATCACACCCAATGAAAGACAGAGAGTGGTTGAAGTGAAGGGATGGTATGATGATCAACGGCTCGCCGTAATTGGAAGCAGTGGACACCCTGAGCCGACCACCGTTTTGGGGACTGCTTATCCACATCCTGCCCTTCAGCGACTGAACCAGGGAAGCATTTTCGACGAATGGACCCCCTCAGCAATGGTAAACGTCGAGGCGGAATACAACGGGAAGTTGCACCTGAACCGCGGGCTCAACGAAGTTTACCTTTGCGGTGGCAACAAGGCACATTGCCACGTCCCGGAGACCACAAGCACATGCAGTCCTGAAAACCAGGATCCGGCGCATCCGTGGTGGGCAATGATCATTGCCGGGACAGACACCACCTACCATTGTGTGATGCGAAGAGATCACGGCATACCAAATATCCCGGGAACTGTCCGGTGGCGCTGGAGCGAAAACGACGAGAAGATCTGGGTGAGGTGCACGACAGGGTGTTGCACGGTAAGTTGAACTCTCTCATTCGGAAGGCATCTCCATGCGCCGCCTGCTGCTACCCTCCGCCCTGCTTGTCCTGGCCCTCGCCTGCGATAAGCCGGGCAACGTCACCAAGGACACCCTGGCGGCGCAGCAGGGCTCCGCGGCCGATGCGGAGACGTCGAACGATGGAGCCAGGAACGGAATAGGCAACGACTACGTCCGGCTCCACTTCGTTCGCATCATGGATAACAGCGGCTTCGGCCAGCCGGTCGAAGCCGCGCGATTCCTGGTGCCGGTGGGGTGGCGGACCGAGGGCGGGATCACCTGGACGCAGAACATCGGCTGCCTCTACATGCTGGTGAACGCCCAGTTCCGCTTTGTGGCCCCGGATGGCATTGCCTCGCTCGAGGTCTTCCCGACCTACGCCTGGAACTGGTACGACGACCCCTACCAGCGCCAGGTGGCGGGCCAGACACCGATGGGCGGGTCCCGGCCTTGCGACCTGGCACAACCGACCGGCGCTGCCGACTTCCTGCGCGGCAAGCTGGTCCCCGCGTTTCGCCGCGGGGCCCAGATCGTGAGCACCGAGGCGCAACCGCAGGTCGCCGCGGCGTCGCAGCGCTCGCTCCAGGCCTACATGCAGCAGGCCGCCGCGTACGGCCTCCAGATGCAGCTGCGCGCCGATGCGGCGCGGGTCAAGCTGCATTACACGGTGAATGGCCAGGCGGTGGAAGAGTGGATCACCGCCACGGTGCAGTCCAACCGGACGATGGGACCGTCGGCCACCGCCGCCATGCAGGGCGGCATGGGCCAGTCAGCGTCGTTCGTCATGGTCACGACCGCGCAGATCGGCACCCGGGCTCCCGCCGGCCGGCTCGAGGCGATGGGGCCGCTCTTCGCCACGATGATCGCCTCCTACCGCCCCAATATTGCGTGGACCAACGCCGTCTCCCAGGTCATGGGCAACATGAACAACACCGCGAGCCAGGGCGCGATGGATCGCAGCCGGATCTGGACCGAGGCCAACCGGGATATCAGCGCCACCATCCGGCAGGGGTATGACTATCAGCAGCAGTCGCAGGACCGGATCGCGGAATCGTGGAGCCAGACTACCCGCGGCGTGGAGACCTTCGTGGATCCATCCACGCACGAGCGGGTGGAGCTGTCTTCAGGGTATAGCCAGGTATTCAGCAACGGGCAGGGAGAATACATCCTGTCGAACACGCCGAACTTCGAGCCGGGGAGAGAGGTGCAGGGAAACTGGAGAGAGATGCAGCGACCGAGATGATTGAGGATTGAGGATTGAAGATTGAGGATTGAAAAAGCGGGGCCGTTCAATCCTCAATGTTCAATCTTCAATCTTCAATGCTTTGTGCTTATTTCACTTCAAAATCCTTCGTCCCCACCGACGCGCCATCCACCAGAATCTCCACCTTGTATTTGCCCGCCGGCCACGCGGTCGGCTTGGTGATGTGAAATTCGGTCGCCGCCATCCCGCTGGGCGAGATGACCTGGGTCTCTTCCTTCACCACCTGCCCGTCCTCGAACGTCCACCGTGCCACGATGGTCTTGCTCGGCGCCGAGCCTTCGGTCATCACGCTGGCATAGATGGTGTCGGTGCGGGCAAAGTTGGCGGTGCCGTTGCTGACCCGCTTGTCAGCCCCGATCGACTTCCCCAGATCGATGGTCTGGACCCGGAACGCCGGGGCAACCACGATCGTCGAGGAGTCGGCGCCGACCATCGGGGCATCCTTCTTCTTGCATGCTGCGGTCGCGGCCACGCCGAGGACCAGCGCCAGCAGTGTGTTCCTGGTACAATGCATATCCGTACTCCTTCGCTTAGTCGGGAATGATGAAGGTCTGCCCGGGATAGATCAGATCGGGATTCTTGATATTGGCCTTGTTCGCTTCGTGGATACGTCTCCACTCGCTCGCCTTGCCGTAGAACTGTTTGGCGATCTTGGACAGGGTGTCACCCTTGACGACGGTGTAGCTGCGGCCGGGGCCGCGGGGCAGCGTTACCGGGTCGGTGGTCGAGCTGCCGCCCTGGACATCGGAAAAATCGGCCTTCTTATCTTCGAAGAAGTTGTCCACCAGTGCCTCCGTGTAGACGGGACGAAGCATTTGCGTTGGGAGAGTATGGGGCCGTCGGCAGGCGGGGGATGTGATGTGGGTCGCAGTTTGTGTCAGTTCGCGGCGGGTTCCCTCCGGTCCACCTCGGTCACACTTTTCACCTTGCGCACCGCCTTCATCACCTTGGCCAGGTGCGGCAGGTTGTCCACTTCCACGAAGATGGTCCCGAAGACCGACCCATCCTTGCTGTTCAGGTCGGCGCCCTTGATGTTGGTGCCGGTCTGGCTGATCGCTTCCATGATGTCCGCGTACAGCCCCCTCCGGTCCTCCGCCTGGAGCACCAGCCGCACCGCGAACGACTCACCCTCCATTTCCTTCCAGTCGATCTCTACCCGGCGGCCTTCGCTGGCCAGGGTCAGCAGGTTGGGACAGTCAGCCCGGTGAATCGAAATGCCGCGTCCCTGGGTGACGTAACCGACCACAGGATCGCCGGGCACTGGCTGGCAGCACTGGGCATAGCGCACCATGAGCCCGTCCACGCCCTGGATCTTGATGCCGCGGCCCAGCCGCAGCCGGTCGATCATCCGGCCGAAGACAGTGGGCTTGGGCTCCTGGAGCTGGTCGCCGGGGAGATCGGGATAGATGGCCTTGATCACCTGGCCGATGGCGAGGTCGCCGCGGCCCAGGGCGACATGCAGGGCGTGCGCGTTGACCAGGTTGAGCGACACGGCCGCCTTGTCCAGCTGGGCCTCTTCGGCCGAATCCAGCCGCCGCCGCCGGATCTCGCGCACCAGGATGTCCTTGCCCAGGGTGAGGCTGATCTGCTCTTCCTCGTGGCGGACCCACTGCTTGACCTTGTGACGGGCGCGGGCCGTATGCACGTGGCTCAGCCAGTCCCGGCTGGGATGCGCGTTGGGACCGGTCAGGATCTCCACCGAATCGCCGTTCCGGAGCTCCCGGTGGAGCGGCGCGATCCGGCCGTTGATCCGGGACCCCTGGCAGTGCAGGCCGACCTCGGTGTGCACCATGAACGCGAAATCGATCGGAGTCGCACCTTTGGGCAGCCGCTTGACGTCGCCTTGCGGCGTGAATACGAAGATCTCGTCCTGGTACAGGTCGATCTTCAGAAACTCGATGAACTCTTCGGGGTTGTGGGTGTCCTGCTGCAGCTCCAGCAGCTGGCGGAACCAGCCCAGCTGCTGATCCAGCTCGTCGCGCCGGCCGTCGTGCTTGTAGAGCCAGTGTGCCGCGATCCCGTGCTCGGCGGTGCGATGCATCTCCCGGGTGCGGATCTGGACCTCGAAGAGCTGGCCACCCGGCCCGAAAATGGTGGTGTGCAGCGACTGGTACCCGTTGGACTTGGGGCTTGCGATGTAGTCCTTGATCCGCTCCTGCACCGGGGTCCAGTTGTGGTGGATGATGCCAAGCACGTGGTAGCAGTCCGGCACCGAGTTCACCAG
>JBDTTZ010000113.1:0-3928 GCA_040008015.1 Gemmatimonadota bacterium | reverse complement strand
GGGTGGTTCACCGGCGGAAGGAGCCGGACCAGGAGGACCAGGGCCACCAGGCTGAGACTGAGCTCCTGGAACGAACCGGACCGTAAGGCGACGAACATGACACTCAGGGCCATAAGCTCGGCGCTGATCGCCTTGCCGAGCTGGCCAGGAGGGCCAGGGTGTCATCGTGCGGAAACAGGCCAAGGGCACCAGCCCCGATGCCCAGAGCCCTACGACAGATCGTTGGGCATCCGTGTATCATACCGGAGGACGAGCTCGTCACCAACTCGGGAATTTGCCACGGTCATCTGGCCAAAATTGGAGCCGGGGAGTTACCAAGAAAGAAGGAACCCGCCATCACCCCTGCCAAGGCGAGCCTCATGGTCAGTCGCTCGAGCATTGCCGCCCGATCGCGCATAGTCACTGCTCTCCTGCTTCTGGTGCCCTCGGGCTCCCCTCGTTCCTCAGGCATCTCCGACTCCCCAGGCCCCGGCTCCTCAGGGTGCGCCCGTTCTGATGGGCACGGATACACTGTTTCTGCTCTACGGCAACCTGGGTCCCTTCTCGGCCGCCCAGCGCGCCGCCACCGTCGCTGAGCGGTTGAGGACCGCGTGGAAATCATGGCTCCCCACTATCGCGCGGTTCGCGACGGCAACCACCAGGGGTGCTTCGCGCCCGAAACCGTAGTGATTCATGGTTCCACCTCGTGACAGCTTTTGGGAGAGCCCATGCGTATTACCACCCGGCTTCTGCTGCTACTTTTGCCCACCGTCGTTGTCGTGATGATGCTGTACGTCTTCATCGCCTTGCGGGAACGGGAGCGCACCCAAATCCCCAAGGCCGAACTGGAGACGCGAGCCTACGCGACCGCGCTCAGTCTGGCGCTGGGGGACGCCTATCCCGACCTTGGACACGCCAACGTCCAGACCGTGATCAACCAGGTCAGTCTGGATCCCCGGGTCTTCGGCATCATCGTATACGGCCCGGATGGTCAGCGACGGTTTGTTTCCGATCCGCTGAAGGCCCCGGGACTGGCCCCGCCGGACGCCCTGCGCCGCGCCATGACCGATGGACAGGCGGTGAGTTTTCAGAGGGAGATCGATGACCAGCTGGTCCTTTCGGTACTTCGGCCCATCGTCGCGGACAGCGGTATCGTTGGGGCGCTCGAGGTGGCTCAGCCCCTCAGTTTCCTGGAAACTGAAAAGGCCGGGGTGCGACGGCGATTTCTGTTCAATACATTGACCCTGCTGCTGGCGCTGTCGCTGGTCACCCTGCTGCTGGTGCGCCGCGTGGTCGGTCGTCCGCTGGAGGATCTGCTGCTCGGCGCGCGTGCCCTCGGCCGTGGGGAGTTTTCTCACCGCATTCCCGTCACGGCCCGGGGGAGCGAACTCGCGGCGCTCGGGGTAGAGTTCAACACCATGGCGGGCAACCTGGAACAGGCCCACGCCGAGCTGATCCGGGAAGCCGAAGAGCGGGTCATGCTGGAACGGCGATTGCGGCAGAGCGAGAAGATGGCGGACATCGGTCGGCTCGCCGCCGGGCTGGCGCACCAGATCGCCGCACCCCTCAACGTCATTTCGGGCCGGGCGGAAATACTCCTGCGGCACGATCAGCCACGCGAACTCCAGGAGAAGAACCTGACGGTCATCATCAGGCAGATTGAGCGGATCACCGGGATCGTCCGGAGCCTTCTGAATTTCGCGCGGAGGCGGGAACCGCGGATGCAGGAATGCGACCTGGTCGAAGTGATCGGCGAAGTGCTCGATCTGCTGAAGCCGGAGCTCACCCGCCTGGGCATCCGCGTCATCCAGGAGGGCCCGGCGCTGTTGCCACTGACCGGGGACCCGGCCCTGCTGGAGCAGGTGTTCGACAATCTCCTCATCAATGCCCTGCAGTCCCTCGAAGAAGTGAGCGGTGAGCGGCGGATCGTGCTTCGCATTACGACCCTCCCCGGCCCTGCCGGCTCGTCGCGGTCCGGCGTCGCGGAGATTGTCGTGGAGGATTCCGGCCCCGGCATTGCGCCGTCACTCGTACCCCGGCTGTTTGAGCCCTTCTTCACCACCAAGAACCAGGGTACCGGCCTGGGTCTGATGATGGTCAAGACCTACGTGGAGGAGCATGGCGGTTCGGTGGAGGCGACTCCCGGCCAGTCGGGCCGGGGGGGCATCTTCACCGTGCGGTTGCCGCGTTACCAACTCGCCGAGGCTTCCCTTGGGTGAGTGCATCCTGGTCGTGGAGGACGATACCGCACTGCGCGAGCTGCTCGTCGACGTGCTGGCGGCGGCGGAGTATGCCGCCGTGGGATTCGCTCAGGGCGATCGGGCGCTGGAATACCTGGCAACGGCAAGCGCAGATCTGGTCATCACCGATCTCGTCATGCCGGGGATCCCGGGGGAGGAACTGCTCTCCACCCTTCGTAAACAGTGGCCCGCAATGCATGTCATCGTGCTGACGGCCTTCGGAACCATCGACTCGGCCATCGAGTTGGTGAAAGGCGGCGCCTTTGACTATCTCACCAAACCGGTAGGCACCGATGATCTCCTGTTATCGGTCGAGCGCGCTCTTACCGAGAGCCGGTTGCGTCGCGAGGTTGCCAGGCTGTCCCGGGAGCAGAGCGGGGTCCTGCCGGCGGGCATGATCGGCGCCAGCCGGCCAATGCACGAATTGGCATCGTTGATCGGGCGCACCGCGGTGAGCAGCCACGGCGTGCTCATCACCGGAGAAAGCGGGACGGGCAAGGAACTGGTCGCTCGGGCGCTCCACCAACTGTCGGGCCGGAAGAACTTCGTGGCCGTCAACTGCGCCGCGCTGCCAGAGCAACTGCTGGAATCGGAGCTGTTCGGGCATGAGCGGGGAGCCTTCACCGGGGCCGACCAGCAGCGGAACGGTCTGTTCCACAGCGCGGACCATGGCACCCTGTTTCTCGATGAAGTCGCCGAGCTTCCCCTGCGGCTCCAGCCCAAGTTACTCCGGGCGCTGGAATCCGGCGAAATACGGCGGATCGGCTCCTCGCAGATCACGATGGTCAACGCCAGAATCCTCGCCGCCACCAACCGGGACCTGGCGGCCGAGGTGGAGGAAGGACGTTTCCGAGAGGACTTGTACTGGCGGCTCAACGTGCTGCACCTCGAGGTCCCGCCGCTGCGCGAGCGTCCGGCCGATGTCATTCTTCTGGCCGAGCACTTTCTTGCCGCCGACATGCCCGGCCACCGGAAGACACTGGCATCTGACACGGTCGCTGTACTCGGCGCGTACCCGTGGCCCGGCAATGTGCGGGAACTTCGCAACGCAATCCAGCGTGCCATGACCCTGTCATCAGGGGACACGATCCGGCCGGACGACTTGCCGCCCAGGATTTGTGGACAGGCTGGGGTGGCCACCATTCTCCGGTCCGCGCGTACATCGAAGCTGTCGCTTCGGGAGCTGGAACGGATCTACGTTCTCGATGTCCTCAGAGAAGCCGGCGGTAACAAGAGCCGGGCGGCGGAGATTCTCGGGCTGGATCGCAAGACGCTGTATCGCAAGCTTCAGGAATACAACGAGGAGGTAAGCTCGCCGTAGACTTTTGGGACCACCGTGGGGCAAATCGCGCCACCTCCTTCCAGCAGGTTCGAGTTTTCGGCCTTCGCGTTGGGCCCGGTAGTTGCCTCTCCGTGCTCGTGACTCATCAACTGCCTCGTTTTCTGCCCGACACACACATGGTCGTCGGAACCGATTTTTCCGAAGGATCGGCCGCCGCGCTGACGGAAGCCCGGCGGCTGGAGGAATGGGTGCGCGCCCACGTCACGCTGGTCCATGTGGTCGAGCATGGTGCGGGCGAGTGGAGCCGGGACACGGTAGCCGGCGACTGGCTCGCCGCGCATGAAGTCCGGGCGAGCGACATTCTGATCCTTCGGGGTAACCCGGCCGTCGGACTGGTTCGGTTTGCGCTTTCCATTAATGCGCTGGC
>JBDTTZ010000112.1:0-3717 GCA_040008015.1 Gemmatimonadota bacterium | reverse complement strand
TGAACCAGATCAACCGGATGAGCGAGCTGGTGGAAACGCTGCTCACCCTGGCGCGCGCCGATGAAGGCCGGGCGCCGCTGGCGCTTCAGGAAGTAGACCTGCGGGACCTGGTGGGCGAGGCGGTCGAAACGGCGGGCATCCTGGGGGAAGGCGCGGGGATCACGGTCAACAGCACGCTGCCGGAGAACCCGGTGCTGCTCGCGGTGGATGCAGGGCGTATCCGGCAACTGCTGCTGAACCTGGTGACCAACGCGATCAAGTACAACGAAGCAGGCGGCACGGTGACGCTGGAGCTGGGCGATCAGGGCGCCGCGGTGGTGTTTACCGTTCGCGACAGCGGTTTCGGCATTGCCGCCGGCGATCTGCCTCACGTCTTCGACCGGTTCTGGCGCGCCGACCTGGCGCGCTCCCGCACCAACCAGCACTCGGGATTCGGGCTGGGCCTCGCGATCTCCCGCTGGATCGTCGAGGCCCATGGCGGGACGATTTCGGTGCTGAGCCGGCCGGGGCGGGGGACGGTGTTTACGGTGGTGTTGCCTCGGGGAGACCGAACGGTGTCATCCTGAGGGCGCCGTCAGGCGCCCGAAGGATCTCTGGCGGTCCGCACTTCACTGCTATCACATTCCAATCATTCGCTCAGATCCTTCCAGTCGGGATTCTCGGCTTCGACTAGTGCCAGTTTTCTCCTCCTAACCCAACCCTTGAGCTGTTTCTCTCTCGCGATAGCCACTCGCACATCATTGGTGGTTTCATAGTACACTAGCCGGGTCATTTGGTATTTCTTGCTGAATCCCTCAAACGTCCCAGACTGGTGCTGATACACCCGCTTGGTGAGATCGGACGTGATGCCCGTGTAGAGGCGGCGGGACCTGCTGGCCATCATATAGACGTAGTAGGTTTTCACCCGTGATTCTTACAGGCTCTGGATCAACCAAGGCTCAAATCACCTTACGAGTACGGTTGGGTAAGAGATCCTTCGGTCGGCTCACGCCTCCCTCAGGATGACACGGTCGGCTCCCGCCTCCCTCAGGATGACACGGTTGGCTCCCGCCTCCCTCAGGATGACACGGTTGGCTCCCGTCTCCCTCAGGATGACACGGTCGGCCCAAGCCTCCCTCAGGATGACACCCGCGATTCATCCTCCTGTAATCTCCATACCCCACCTGGATTAATGTCCCAAGCCTCTCTTTAGTATCAGCACTCCACAAGAGAGGCGGCCATGTTTGAGTCCCTGGAGAAGCACCGGAACAGGAAATCGGTCGTGCAGCCGATGCTGGCCCTGGTGGTCCACGCCGGGCTGATCTCGCTGGCCATCGGTAGCGCAACGGGTGGGTCCAGCCATCGGGCGGCGGATCCGGTGGTCCAGCGGATCCCGCTCTACCGGATGCCGGAGTCAGGCACCTCCGGATCGCCGGCTTCGGGGGGGACCACCGGCCAGATACCGGCGCCTACAATAGATGTGGCACCCGACCTGCCGCCCCTCACCGAGATGGCAACGGTGCCTGTGCACCAGCCCGGCCCGTTTGACCCGCGTCCCTTCCTGACCGTGGGGACCCGCGACTCCGTGGTTTCCGGGGTGGGGGTATTCGCCGAGCCCGATCTTACGGATCCGCCCCGGGTGCTGCATCTTGTTGATCCCGGCTATCCCGCGGCGCTTCGCCAGGCGGGGATCGAAGGTGCGGTGACTGTGACGTACGTCGTGGACGCCACAGGGTTTGTGGAGCCATCCTCCATCAGGATCGTCTCCAGCGACCAGCCCGGGTTTGCCGCCGCGGTCGTGGAGTCGGTCGGGAAGGCTCAATTCACCCCGGGACGGGTCCATGGCCAGGCCGTCCGGGTGCTGGTCCGGCAGGTCATCCGGTTTGCAATCCGGCCCTGACCGAGACGGCTCCGGTAATCCTGTTGTAATCGAATTGTCATCTTGAGGCTACTGCCCGGAAAGCCGGGGTGCTTTACCTTAACGCTCCACCATATCCAGCACTGCTGGGAGGTTTCGTGTTCGACACCCTGATCGAGTCCAAGCCCAAGAAGCAGCGGACCGCCGGCCAGACGGTATTCTCGCTCGTGATCCACGCGTTGCTGATCGCCGCCGCCGTCAAGGTGACAGCCGGGGCCGCAGAGAAAGTCAGCGACGCCCTGGCCGACACCACTATGGTGTTCCTGGAACCCCCCAAGGATACTCCGCCGCCGGTGACGCCTCCGCCGGACCAGATTGTCGCGGTGAATCCCCCGCCCAAGGGATTCCAGACGGTCATCGCGCCGACCGACATTCCCAAGGAGATCCCGCCGGTTGATCTGAACCAGCGGGCGCTGGATCCCCGCGACTTCACCGGCAAGGGCGTCGAGGGCGGCATCGCGGCTGGGGTGGTAGGCGGAACCGGCCCGGTGATCGGCGAGACCTTCCTCGAGGCGCAGGTGGACGATCCGCCGCAGCTCATTTCCTCGGGTCCCCAGCTCTTCCCTCCCGCGATGCGGGCCGCGGGAATTCCGGGCAAGGTCACCATGCAGTTCGTGGTGGATGTAACCGGCCACGTCGAGCCCGGTTCGCTGAAGGTCCTCAGCTCGTCTCATCCGGCGTTCGTCGAGCCGACCAAGCAGATGCTCCTGAAGAGTCTCTTCAAGCCGGGCAAGGTGCACGGTGAAGCGGTGCGGGTGCTGGTCCAGCAGGTCATCAACTTCACGCTCAGCTGATATTCGTTCGTCGCCATTCTAAACGGGAGAACCTGAAACATGGATCTATTGCACCTCTTCAAGACCATGGGACCCTTCGCGAAGGGAATCGTGGTCGTCCTGGCGATCATGTCGATCTATTCGTTGACGATCGTCTTCACCAAGGTCGTCATGTTCACCAAGAGCGCCAAGGGCACCCGGAAGTTCATGCCGGAGTTCTCCCGGGCCATCCAGGAAGAGCAGCTGGAGCAGGCGATCAAGCTGGCCGAGACCCATAAGAAGAGCCACGTTGCCCGGGTCCTGGGCGAGGCGCTGTCCGAAGTGAAGCCCCTCCTGCGCGACCGCGCGACCATCACCTCCGCCGACATCAACTCGGCCGAGCGGGCGGTGGAGCGGCAGATGCTGCTGACCCTCTCCGAGCTGCGCCGCGGGTTGTCGGTGCTGGCGACGGTGGGCGCCACGGCCCCGTTCGTCGGGCTGCTGGGCACCACCATGGGTATCGTCAACGCCTTCGTCGGCATGGCGGCGGCCGGCGCCTCCGGCGGCCTGGCCGGCATTTCGGCCGGTATCGCCGAGGCCCTGATCACCACCGCGTTCGGCCTGATCGTCGCGATCCCGGCGGTGTGGATGTTCAACTACTTCACCACCAAGCTCGAATACTTCACGGCCGAGATGACCTTCACCTCGAAGGAACTGATCGACTACCTGATCAAGAGCGTCGGCAGCGAGTTCGGCCGGTCGATCTTCACCAAGGAATTCCAAGCCCAAAAGGCGGTGAGCGGCAGTGGCCATATCCACGGGTAGTAAAGGCGGGGTGACCTCGGAGATCAACGTGACGCCGATGATCGACGTCATGCTGGTCCTGCTGATCATTTTCATGATCGTCACCCCATTGATCGCTGCGGGGTTCAAGGCCACGCTGCCGCGAGGCGCCAACCTGGACAAGGATCCCGAAGGCAAGGACGAGGTCGTCCTGGGTATCGACGCAGCCGGCAGTTTCTTTCTCAATGGACGCCCGATTCCGGACGACCAGCTGAAGGACCAGCT
>JBDTTZ010000111.1:0-4178 GCA_040008015.1 Gemmatimonadota bacterium | reverse complement strand
AGCCGCTTGGCCAGCGCGCCGGTGCCATCGGGCGAATTGTCGTCCACCACCAGCAGATCCAGGCGGGGATCCTGGCTCAGAACCGCCGGCACGATATGAGGGAGGTTCATCAGCTCATTGTACGTCGGTATGACGACGAGAATCTTCTTAAACACCCGCTTTGCTCCGGAGCTGGACGGAGGCGGGCAGGAAGCCGAAGCCGAAGGCGAGGATCAGGGCCACGAGGGTTACCAGTTTTCCGGTCTTGTAGGCCCGGTCCTCGAAGTGAAGATCAATCGCCCGGGCCCCCGGCGGGATGGTCAGGCTGATCAGGGTATTGTCGCCGCGGCGAACGGGAATCGACTTCCCATCCGAGGTTGCCTCCCAGCCCGGGTACCAGTTCTCCGCGATCAGCAGGTAAGCTTCCTTGTCAGTGGAGCCGGTGAGCGTGATGCGCATGCTCCCGGGACTCCACTCAGCCAGCTCGGCCGTCACCGGCACCGGCGGGATGAACGGGCCTTGAATCGGCGCGGGTGTGACCGTCGTGGACTCCGGATAAAGCACAACTGACTCGATGGGGAAGCGAGGATCCGTCACTGTGGGAACGACTTGATCTTCGGGAACTTTTGCCGCGGCTGGTACTACCCGGACGTAGGGCGGTGCCGAGTCCTGCTCATAGAGATAGGCCGGCATGCCCTTATTGGTTACGATCGGGCCTTGAACCAGATGCAGGCCTGGCAACCTCAGCGTATCGGCACTGATGACGAAGCGGACGGCGATCAGGTCCCAGAGATTCGGATTGCCCAGGTTCTTCCATTCACCTTTGCCTCCCAGGAGGTCATCGTAATACCGGAGCTCCTGGCCATGATATCCCAGCACCGACTGGATGCGGTCGGTAATCAATTGGGACGGATGATAGACATTCCCGGCGTCGATCACGCGAAATGGCGGCTTGATCGAGCGCAAATGGGTGAGCAAGGCGTCGTCCTCGTAGATGGTAGAGGACGGCGGTTGGAACCGGAAGAACTGATGATCGACGCTCCAGAGGTCGGCGACCGTCACAACGGCCAACAGCGCCATCGCCAATCCGTCCTTGACCGTTCCCCGCAGGATCAGCCAGAGGACCAGACCACTCCCGATAACCATCACGAGGAGGCGCAACGAGCCGGTGCGCAGCTGATCTGCGTTCGCCTGGACGGCGCCCATCTGCTGCGGAACCGCGAGACCCTGGGCGAAGGGCTGCAACCCGCCGATCACACCGATCAGGGCAAAAACCGCCAGGACCCCGGAGACAATTGCCACCCGCTTCCCGGTTACTTCCTTCCGAAGTACCCGGTCGACTCCAAGTCCCGCAAAGACACAAACGACGAGGGCGACCAGGTAGAACGCCATCCCCGGGGCCCGGGTCTTCTTCACCATCGGCATCACTTCATACCACAATCTATAGAACGGCGTGTGCGCTCCAAACGCGATGAGCAGGAAGAACAGCGCGATGACGCCGAGCGTGATGATCAGCCGCCGCCGGCCCGCTGCGCCGAATGCCAGGATCGCGGGAATCACCACCGCCACCCCCAGGTACTCGGTATGCAGCTTGAAGAAGTTGCTACCCCAATAGTGGTCAAGCACGCCGTTGAACTGGGGCAGGATCGTGGTGAATACTTCGCTGACTGGAAAGGCGAAACCGGTAGCGTACTCCCATCCGGCGCTCGGCCCTCCCGCGCCCCGGGGCGAATACGGGATGTACTCCAGGAATGGAATCGCCTGGATGCCGGAGATTCCGATGCCCAGCACCACCGCAAGCAGGGCGAGCCCCAATGGAACCGGCCACCGGATTCCCGCCGGCCGCTCCGGATCGAAAAACACCAGGTACACTCCCCAGATACCGGCAGCGACCAACAGGTAGTAGGCCATCTGGTATTGAGGACTCAGCAGGGTCAACCCGACCACCACAGAGAGCAGCGCATATCCCCACATTCTCTGGTCGCGGATTGCCTTGACCAGGGCGAGAAATACCAGGGGCGCCAGCGCCGACACGTACAGCTTGCCGTCGTGCCCCGGACTCACCAGCGAGGCGACGATGCCGGTCAGCTCATAGCTGAGGCCGCCTACGACCGCCGCCGTCCAGCCCAGACGCAGGGCCCGTAGCAACAGATACATCGCCAGGCCGGCCAGGATGATGTGAAGCGCGAAGCCCAGGTTGATGGCAGTGTCGATGGGGAAAATCCAGCGGAGCCAGGCCGTGGGATAGAAAATGTCGCCATGCATCGCGGCGATATACGGCATCCCGCCAAACTGAGAAGGATCCCATTGCGGAATACTGTGGGCCTGGCGGAACATGGCGGCCCCCCACTCCCGAAACCCGTAGCCCACGATGATCTGGTCATCACCGAGGAGCAGCTTCCCGCTCAACATGGGAAGGCAGACGGTCAGCGCGGCCAGGACGAAGGCGAGGCAGGCCCAGAGAGTGGGCCACCGCGGCTGGTATTGTGTTTCGGGTTCAGCTGGTGACACTGGGCTTCTCCGAACGAAGTACAAGAAATGGTACGGCCACGCCGATTTCCGTGAGCGTCAGCATGAGCCGGGAGGCGACGGCCAGTGCGCCCGCCGGGGCGAGGCCGATGGAGCCCTGCAGCATGAGAATCATTATGCTCTCGCGGACAAAGAGTCCGCCCGGCGCCAGGAGAAACAGCAGGCCCGCGAGATACGACGTGGTAAAGGCGCTGATCGCCTCCACCAGGGACAGCTGCACACCGGCCAAGGTGCCACGGGCCAGCAGCCAGAAGGACACTCCGTACCCGGCCCAGGCCGCGAGGTTCACCCCTATCCCCAGGAGGACGGTCCCCGGCCGCGGTGATCCTGCCGGCTCCCGGCCCAGCACGCGCCGGGTAATCAAACGATTGACCGCTGGCGACACCAGCAGAAACACGCCCACCGCGCTGGCAATAGCCAGCGTCCACAGCGCCGGTACCACCCAGGGATGCACCGAAGCCAGCACTCGAGTGCCGGCCAGTCCGGCCACTGCCACTCCAGTCCCCACCGCCAATCCCTGGAGCACAACCGCCGACGCTGTGGCGGCCCAGGGTGCCACGCCCTGCCGTTGCGCCATGATCGCCAGCCCGGCGATCGCCCAGATCTTTCCGGGGATGTACTTTCCCAGGTTGGCGATGGTCCAGATCCTCGCCGCGGTCCAGCCACCCAGCTGCTGTCCCCAGTCCTGGAGAAAGCACCGCCATACCCAGATCAGCAGGGCATACATGGCGAGGGTGATCAGGATGCTACCGAGCACCAGGAGAGGCCTGAGATGCCACTCAAGGTGACTGGCGCGAATTTCGTCCCAGTCGCGCCAGATCTGGCGGGCCGCGAAGAACAGGACGACGATCCCGGCAACCACCTGTACAATGTGCCACCAGCGCCGTCCGCTCATGCCGCGACGGGCCATGCCTGGGTCGCGATGACCCGGCCCAATCCATCCTCCAGCTCGAGCGGCCATTCGGAAGTCACGGATGCCACGAGCTCGGCGGTTCCGTCCGCCCCAACCTGCCGCGCCGCGACCGAGCGGCGGGCTCTTCGCCAGCCAACCAGCGTTTCCAATGGAGCGACAAAAGGCTCCAAGCCGACAATCTCGTTCGCCAGCCGGCGATACTCTTCCGCCGCGCCGGGAAACCCGAGGGCCGCGGTCAGATTGGGATGCCAGAGTCCCACCCACAACCCTTCGGCCTCGCGGCAGGACTGGGCCAGCGTGAGCCCTTCATTCACCCAGTCGGCGGGTCGCTCATTGCCACTGTACTTGCTCTGGGCCCGGTCCATCCAGACCAGGGGAACTTCTTCCAGGCCGGAAACCTCGGAGCGCTCCGCATCCCAGCCGGCAACGGTATTGGCCGTACCCAGCCGAAAGCCGTTGCGGTCGGGGAACCCGTAGCTCGCGTCGTACTCGAATCCGGCCGCTATCATGGCCCGCTGAGTGATGCCCGGCCGCATGCGCAGGAAGTGCTGGCGAATGCCCCGCACCGGCCGGGCCGTGACCTGGCGCAGTCGTTCCCGTTCCGCCGTCATCACCGTTGCATCGGACATGGTCGCGAAGCTGCCATGCAGACCGATCTCGTGCCCGCCGGCGACCACCGACTCGAGAATTCTCTGAGCCCGTCCGCTCTCCAGCGAGTACGTCACGTCTCCCCTGGAGATCGACCCCAGTGAAGGCT
>JBDTTZ010000110.1:0-9123 GCA_040008015.1 Gemmatimonadota bacterium | reverse complement strand
TTCCCCAGGTGGCGTAGGTAAGGATCGCGGCGAGCACGATCAGCACCAGGAGCGGGATTCCCCAGTCATTGCCGCCGCGCCGGGCGAACACCCGGCTCGGAGCGTAGAAAATTTCCAGGAAATCTTCCCAGCTGGATGTCTTCGGTGGAGGTGCGGTGTCGGTCATGCGGGCTCCGGGTGAGATCAGGACGCTCGGCCATCGGGTGGGACTGCGACGGTTGCGGCTACCCACGCCGCGTATGCCTCACTGGCGCCCACGATCGGCACCGCGATGATCTCGGGATTCTGGTAGGTGTGCAGCTGGCGGATCCGGCTCTCGATCGCGGGGAACAGCGGGGCCGTGGTCTTGAACACGCACTGCCACTCCTCGGCGCTGTCCATGCGACCTTCCCACCAGTAGTAACTGGTCAGCGGCCCATTGACCTGGCTGCAGGCCGCCAGCCGCTCGGCGACCAGGGTTTGAGCGAGCCGGTCGGCGTCGGGCCGGGATCCCGCCGTCGTGGTGACGTGAAGCAGGCTAGCTGGGGATTCGGGTATCGGCACCCCGCTTGCCGTCGTCAATCGGAACGATGGCCGTTCTCCATCCGCTGTTGAACTCGATCGTCAGCCGGTTGCCCAGGCTGTCGGCCTGGATGTTCACGATGTCGGGGAACTGCCTCGCGTAGGCGATGGCTACCCGGGCCGGGGCACCCACGCCGGAGTTGTAGGGCCGGCCGAACTCCCGGCCGATCGCGACGGCAATCGCCTGTTCCCTCCCGTAGGCGGCAAACTGGTCCGCGGGCAGCAGCCCATCCTGGTTCTTGAGGTGGTCGGCGAGCGGGTAGTCACGGCAAGCCGCGAAGCCAACCAGGGCAAGTAGGACAAGTGCGGGGCGTTTCATGGCGTATTCCGGGGCCGAAGAGGTCGGTCCAGCTCCCATCCGATCAAGCAAACTCCGGCAACAATACTCATGACCCGAGGGGTGGAAGTAAAGGGTCCCGCGCGATATATCTATGGCAGCCCATGCCAAGCCTGCCTCTCCCTTCCTGCCGAATTGCCGCCGTCCTGGTCCTCTCTCTTGGTGCGATCGGTTCGCCGCTCGAGTCGCAACAGTCCCCGGCTCCCGGGCCTGGCATTACCTGGTGGCATGCCGCCGCGGCCGTCGGAGTCTACGCCGCGCTCACCACGGTTGACGACCAGCTGGAGCGATGGGTCCGCGACCACCGCTCCGAAACCGGCAACGGGATCGCCCGGATTGCCCGGCGCATGGGCGAGCCGGAGGTGTTCATTCCGGCCGGGCTCGGGGTGCTGGCTACCGGCGTGCTCAGCGGCAATCGCCGGATTCGCGAGGCAGGCGTTCGAATCACCTCGAGCCTGGTCCTGGCGGGGGCCGTTGTGACCCTTGGCAAGTTTTCCGCCGGCCGGGTGCGGCCCTCCCGTTCCAATACCGACGCGGATGACTTCCGCCCCTTCAGCGGCAACGCTTCGGCGCCGTCCGGGCACGCCACGATGGCCTTTGCCCTCGCGACAGCCCTGGGCGACGAGATTCACACCCGGTGGGTGACCATAGGACTCTACACCGCCGCCGCTGCGGCCGGGTGGTCGCGGATCAACGACAACGCGCACTGGACCAGCGACGTCATGGCGGGAGCTGCCCTGGGAATTGTATCGGCGAAGTTCGTCAGCGGGCGGCTGCGGGTGTTCGGCCTCAGAAGCCCGTTGGTGTCGGCCGCTCCCAATGGTGCGACGCTTTCCTGGAGTGGAACCTTCCAGCTTCACCCCTGATGCCTCCGCTGAAACTCTTGCAGGTACCGCTTCCTCCGGTCACCCGGACCGCTGACGTGGCCGATGATTACCACGGCACCGTCATCACCGACCCGTACCGCTGGCTGGAGGATGACAACTCCGCGGAAACGGCCGCCTGGGTGGAAGCGCAGAACGCGGTCACCTTTGCCCACCTGGCCGGCATACCGGAACGAGGCCCGATCCGGAAGCGGCTCACCGACCTGTGGAACTACGAGCGATACTCGGCGCCATTCAGCCGGGGCGGGAAGTACTTCTACTTCCGGAATGATGGTCTCCAGAACCAGGCCGTGATGTTCCAGCAGGACTCCCTCGATTCTTCGCCATCCGTCGTCATCGATCCCAATACGTTGTCACCGGACGGGACCGTGGCGCTCAGCATCGCCGAGGTCTCGCCGGGGGGGCGGGATGCTGGTGTACGGCACCTCGGCCAGCGGCTCCGATTGGCAGGAGTTTCGGGTCCGCGACCTGGCCCGGGGGGAGGATCGAGAGGATTACCTCGAATGGATCAAGTTCTCCGGGGCGTCGTGGACCCGGGACGAGCAGGGATTCTTCTACGGTCGCTACCCCGAGCCGGCGCCGGGCGAGGCGCTGAGCGGGACCAACCGGTTCATGAAGCTCTACTATCACCGGCTGGGAGCCGCGCAGAGCGAGGACCGGCTGGTCTACGAGCGGCCCGACCAGCCGGACTGGGGTTTTGGCGCCGCGGTCACCGATGACGGCCGCTACCTCGCCATCCTGGTGTGGCTGGGTACCGACTCGCGCAACCGTTTCTACTATGTAGACCTCGGTACGGCGGACCAGCCGGCGATCGGCAACCCGGTGGTCCCGATGCTGGACCAGCACGATGCCGCCTACCACCTGATCGACAACGACGGCCCGGTCTTTTATTTCCTGACCGACCAGAACGCTCCGCGCCGGCGGGTGATCGCGATTGATACCGGCAATCCGGAGCGCGGCTCGTGGCGGGAGATCATTCCAGAATCCACCAGTGTCATCAGCTCGGTGGACCTGATCGGTGGACTGCTGGTGGTGGATTACCTGGAGGATGCCCATTCCGTCCTCCGCCTGTTCACCCTGGATGGATTGCTGGTGCGCGAGGTTCCCCTGCCGGGGATCGGTACCGTCCTGGTCAGCGAAGGCCGCAAGGACGACCGGGAAATGTTTTACAGCTTTACCTCCCAACTCTTCCCGTCCACCGCCTTTCGCTATGACTTCGATAGCGGGACGAGTGCGGTCTTCAAGGCTCCGAGCGTTGATTTTGATCCCTCGAAGTACGTCACGGCGCAGGTGTTCTATCGCAGCGGAGACGGAACCCGGATTCCGATGTTCATCACCCACCGGGCCGGCCTCGAGAGAAACGGCAGCCATCCCACATATCTGACCGGCTACGGCGGGTTTGATATCAGCATCGTTCCCGTCTTCTCTCCTGCCGCTGTGGTCTGGCTGGAGATGGGCGGAATCCTGGCGGAACCCAACCTCCGGGGCGGCGGAGAGTACGGCGAGGAGTGGCACCAGGCGGGAATGTTCGAGAAGAAGCAGAATGTCTTCGACGACTTTATCGCGGCGGCGGAGTACCTGATCGGGGAGAAATACACCGCTCCGGCGAGACTCGCGATCGCCGGCGGCTCCAACGGCGGGTTGCTGGTGGGGGCCGTGATGACCCAGCGTCCCGAACTCTTCGCCGCGGCGCTGCCGGCCGTTGGCGTGATGGACATGCTCCGGTTCCATCGCTTCACCATCGGCTGGGCCTGGGTGACGGAATACGGTTCCGCCGATGATGCGAACCAGTTTCCCTATCTGCACCGCTACTCCCCGCTGCACAACCTGACACCGGGTACCGACTACCCGGCGACCCTGATCACCACGGCAGACCACGATGACCGGGTGGTCCCGGCCCATTCCTTCAAGTTTGCGGCGTCGCTGCAGGCCGCCACCGCGGGGCGGCGGCCGGCACTCATTCGGGTGGACGTCAAGGCCGGGCATGGAGCCGGGAAGCCGATTTCGAAAGTCATCGAGGAGCAGGCGGACCGGTGGGCCTTCCTGGTGCGGCATCTGGACATGTCGCCCGGGCTGCCTTAAGTAACTACCACCCTGAAAAGGTGCCGCCATTGAACCGGCCGTCCCGATCCTACACAGGCTCCATCAAGCGCAGCGACACCCGGCGCAAGCTGCTCATCATTGACGATGACCGTGCCTTCGTAGTCCTGGCCGCGGCCATCCTGCGCGACGCGGGCTATCTCGTGCTGGAATCCTACGATGCCATGCAGGGCTTCATGTACGCCCAGCACGATCCACCCGACCTGATTCTCCTCGACATGCTGATGCCGGCCGGCGGGGGGATCAACGTGCTGGAGAAACTCCGCACCGTCGATCGCCTGGCCACCATTCCGGTCGTGGTCGTCACCGCCAGTACCGAAGCGGGCCTGGAGGACCAGGTGCGCACGGCCGGCGCCGTCAATATTCTCCGCAAGCCGCTGGATCGCGACGGCATGCTCCAGCTGGTCCGCCAGGTGATCTCCGACCACCCAGCGCCGGAGAGCTAGAACCGAACCTGCATCTGCTCTCCCGTACCCTCGCACCGCACCCCGCATCCCTTCCACAACCGTTGGTCCAATCAGAGTCTTGGGCATGGCGGAGACAGCGAATTTAAGGTACTTTGGAGCGTAAAAATGAGGCTTTATGGACACATTAAGTGCTTCAGAGGCCGCTGAACTGCTTCACCTCAACGTGAAGCGGGTGCAGAGGCTGGCCCGCTCGGGGAAACTGCCCGCGGTGCGGGTGGGACGGAAATGGCTGTTCCCCCGCGGGCAACTCGAATCGATGCTGCGACGCGACCCGGCCCGGCCGGAGCCGGTCGGCATGATCGAGCTGAGTGCCCGCAACCAGCTTCGAGCCGAGATCCTTTCGGTGCGGTTGGATGGTGTAATGGCGGAAGTGCGGGTGGCGATTGGTGAGCAGGAGCTGGTTTCGATCATTACGAGCTCTTCCGCGGAGCGCATGGGACTCCGGGTCGGCGATTCCGTGCTGGCGGTTATCAAATCCACCGAAGTCATGATTGGCAAAGGCTGAGTCCATGAGCAGATACTGGCGCCGGCTCGGGATAGCAGTGGCCACCCTTGGTCTATTGGGGGCGACTCCCGCTCACCAATCCAGCGGTACCATCACCGTCTTTGCGGCCGCTTCGTTGACCGAAGCCTTCACGGACGTGGACCTGGCGTTTCGGCAACAGAATCCCGGGACGACGGTCCGCTTCAACTTCGCCGGGTCGCAGCAGCTGGCCGCGCAGCTGGAACAGGGCGCCCAGGCCGATGTCTTCGCCTCGGCGGACGAGCGCTGGATGACGTATGCCCGGGAGCAATCGCTCATCAGGGGCGACCCGGCGATCTTCGCCCGCACCCGGCTGATCGTCATCGTGCCGAAGTCCAATCCGGCCCGGATCAACCAGCTGCAGGACCTGGCGAAAGGAAGAGTGAAGCTGGTGCTTGCGGGTGCCGCGGTTCCGGCCGGCAAGTACGCCCGGGACATCCTGCAGAATCTGAGCAGGACCAGCGGCTACCCGGCGGACTTCCAGCGCCGGGTGCTGGCCAACGTGGTCTCGAACGAGGAGACGGTGAAGGGCGTGGTGACCAAGGTCCAGCTGGGCGAGGCCGACGCGGGCGTAGTGTATCGCACAGACGTCAACTCAGATATTGCCCGCGTCGTCAGGGTCTTCGAGATCCCAGAAGACCAAAATGTCCTTGCTTCGTACCTCATCGCGACGGTCCGGGGGACCCAGAATCCGGAAACCGGCCGCGCCTTTGTTACCTTTGTGATATCACCCGAAGGCCAACGCATCATGCAACAGCACGGGTTTCTTCCCCTCGCAGTCCCGTGAGCAGCCGTTGTAACAAGGAATGGTAAGGAGCACCCCGCCCCGGACCCCGAGCCGGAAGGGGATTGGGGCCGGGATCGTCGCAGTTGTGGCGCTTGCGCTTCTGCTTCTCTTGCTGGCCCTTCCGATCCTTGCGCTGTTCCTGCGTGTTCCCGGCCACAGCATCTTCCACCGGCTGGCCGATCCGGCGATTCATCAGGCGTTGATTCTCAGTCTGATCACCAGCGTCGCCGCAACGCTCATCGTTGTCATCTTAGGCATCCCAACGGCCTACCTTCTGGCGACGCGTCAGTTTCCGGGCAAACGTCTGCTGGAGACACTGATCGACCTCCCCATGGTGCTGCCTCCGACCGTTGCCGGCCTGGCCCTGTTGCTGGCCTTCGGGCGAGCCGGCCTGGGCGGACGAGCCTTGCACCTTCTTGGCATTGAACTGCCATTTTCCACCCTCGGAGTGGTGGTCGCTCAGGCGTTCATGTCCGCGCCCTTCTTCTTGAATCCTGCCCGCGCCGGGTTTGCCTCGGTCGATCGACGCTATCTCGAAGCGGCGACTACGCTCCGGGCATCGGAGTTTTACCGGTTTCTCCACGTCATGCTTCCGCTGGCCTTCCCATCGCTTATGGCCGGCGCCACCATGGCCGGTGCCCGGGCGCTTGGCGAATTCGGCGCAACGATCACCTTCGCGGGCAATCTTCCCGGTGTCACCCAAACCATGCCGTTAGCGGTGTACGTCGCCATGCAGAGTGATATGGGCGCTGCGATCACGCTGTCGGTCTTGCTGGTCGCTATTGCCGTGATCCTGCTGCTGGTCGTGAAGAGCAGCCAGCCACTCCAAACATTTTGGAGGTTCGGTGCTGAACGCGACTCTGAGTAAGCGCCTGGGTGCGATGCAGCTTGAGATTGCGTTGCAGGTCTCCGCCGCGGCTACCCTCGTGCTCGTAGGAGAAAGCGGTTCGGGGAAGACTACGATCTTGCGGCTCCTGGCGGGACTGGTCAAACCCGATGGCGGTCGAATCGTGGTGAACGACGAGTTGTGGTACGACAGTGACTTGGGCCTGATGGTTTCAGGGTGGCAACGGCCAATCGCCTATGTTGCACAAGATTACGCCCTATTCCCCCACTTGAGCGTTTTCGAGAATGTCGCGTTTGGACTTCGGGCGCAGAGTCGATCGCCTGTCGAGATCCGCGAGAAGGTGGGCCAGCAACTGGATCGCTTCGGTCTGTCCGCCCTGAAGGTTCGAAAGCCGCACCAGCTTTCCGGGGGGCAGCAGCAGCGCGCGGCGCTGGCCCGGGCCCTGGTGCTGGATCCCGCGGTCCTGCTGCTGGATGAGCCCCTGTCCGCCCTCGATCTCAAGACTCGGCGCGGTGTCAGGAGCGAGCTCAGGGCGACGCTGCGCTCGCTCACCTGCGCTACCGTTTACGTCACCCACTCGCCGATGGAGGCGCTGGTGTTCGGCGACCAGATCACCGTGCTGGCCGACGGCCGGGCCGGGCAGACCGGGACCAGGCAGGACCTGCTGCGGTATCCGCGCTCAGCCTTCGTGGCGGAATTCATGGGCGTGAACCTTTTCCAGGGCCGGATTGTTTCCCGGGATCCCACCGGGCTGGCCCGGCTCCGTACCGACGCCGGTGAGCTGACGGTCATGGACCTGGAGAGTGAGAGCGACAACGAGGTCTTTGTCGCGGTCAGTCCCCGGGAAATTACGATCTACCGCCAGCCACCGGGCGGTAGCGCGCAAAATGTATTCTTCGGCCCGGTGACCGAGATGGTGCCGGAGCCGCCGAACGGCGAGCGGGTACGAGTGGCGCTGGGTACCGAGCCGCCACTGGTGGCCGAGGTGACACAGCGGGCGGTGAGCGCCCTGGGATTGGAGGAGGGAGCCTTGGTGTATGCGGCTTTCAAGGCGACTGGAGTGGTTCCCTATCACTGACAGTAGCATATAGCTGATGGCATATGGCAAGCCTCGGTTGGGCCGCGACACTCGTACTGGGACGTGATGACCTCACGGAACTGCTATATGCCATATGCCATATGCTGTACGCTGAGTATCTTTGCCTCTCCCAAATCACGACGGTAGATGTATGAGCGGAACCCCCAGTATTCCCAATCCAAAAAACGAGCCGGTTCTCTCCCACGCCCCGGGATCGCCGGAACGCGCGACGCTCAAGGCCAAGGTGGCCGAGATGGGCCGTGAAGTGGTGGAGATTCCCTGCGTGGTCGGCGGCAAGAACGTGAAGAGCGGCAAGACGGTGAACGTCGTCGCGCCGCATTGCCACAGGCACGTGCTGGCGAAGGTCCACCAGGCGGATGCCGCCACCATCGACAACGCAATCACCGCCGCCAACGAGGCGCAGCGGGAGTGGGGGAGCTGGAAGTTCGAAGACCGCGCCGCGGTTTTCCTCCGGGCCGCCGACCTGCTGGCCGGCCCGTGGCGTGCCGTGCTGAACGGCGCCACCATGCTGGGCCAGAGCAAGACGGCCCACCAGGCCGAAATCGACAGCGCGTGCGAGCTGATTGATTTCCTCCGCTTCAACGTCCACTTCGCCGAGCGGTTGTACCAGGAACAGCCGGAGTCGTCCCCCGGGATCTGGAACCGGATGGATCACCGGCCGCTGGAAGGCTTCGTGTACGCCATCACGCCGTTCAACTTCACGGCGATCGGGGGCAACCTCCCGACTGCGCCGGCCCTGCTCGGCAACGTCGTGGTGTGGAAGCCTGCGGCGACGGCGACGCTCAGCAACTATCTCTTTCTCCGTTTACTGGAGGCGGCGGGGCTGCCGCCCGGAGTCATCAACTTCATTCCCGGCAGCGCCGCGCAGGTGAGTGACATCGTTCTCAAGGAGCCGACCCTGGCGGGAGTTCACTTCACCGGGTCGACCGAGGTGTTCCAGACCCTGTGGAAAACGGTGTCCGCAAATCTGCCGAGCTATCGCACCTATCCCCGGCTGGTTGGGGAGACCGGGGGCAAGGATTTCATCGCGGCCCACGCGAGCGCGGATCCCCGGGCGCTGGCGGTGGGGATGGTGCGGGGCGCGTTTGAATACCAGGGCCAGAAGTGCAGCGCGGCCTCGCGGGCGTACGTGCCGGACAACCTGTGGCCTGCGGTGAAGGACAGCATGCTGGAGATGATGGCGGCGATCAAGCTGGGCGACGTGTCCGATTTCAGGAACTTCATGGGCGCGGTAATCGACCAGAAGGCCTTTGACCGGATCAAGGCGTACCTCGACCAGGCCGGCGGCGCCGCCGGGGTAAAGATCCTGGCGGGTGGCAAGGCGGACAGTTCCACCGGCTATTTTATCGAGCCCACCCTGATCCAGGTGGACGACCCGATGTACCGGACGATGTGCGAGGAGATCTTCGGGCCGGTGTTGACGGTCCACGTGTATCCGGCCCAGAAATGGAGCGAGACGCTCCAGCTGGTGGACCGGACCAGCCCGTACAGCCTGACCGGCGCGGTCTTCGCGCGGGA
>JBDTTZ010000109.1:0-5758 GCA_040008015.1 Gemmatimonadota bacterium | reverse complement strand
AGGACGTGTTCATCGAGCTGCAGCGCCGGGACGAAGGGGTCATCGTATGAGCCTGATCAACCGGCTACGGGAGTCACGGCTTTGGCCGATGCTGTGGAAGGAGTTCCTTCAGATGCGGCGAGACCGCTTCACACTCGCCATGCTGATGGGGATTCCCGCACTTCAGCTTCTGCTGTTTGGCTACGCCGTGCGCACCGAGGTCAAGCACCTGCCGACTGTGGTGCTGGACCAGTCCAACAGCAGCCAGAGCCGTGCATTGGTGAATGTGCTGGTCAACACCCAGAACTATGACGTCGTGGCGCGGGTGACTGGTCCGGCGGCCATGGAAACCCTGCTGTCCGAAGGGAAAGTCAGGGCAGCTATCGTCATTCCTCCCGACTTCGCTATCAATATCAAGCGTGGTCATCCTGCCTCGGCCCAGATCGTGGTGGACGGCAGCGATCCGCTTACCGCGTCCGCGGCGATCAGCGGCGGCGCGCTGGCGAGCCTGGCCGCGACGGAGGTGCTGGGAACCGGGCCCGAGAGCAAGACGGCGCCACTCGATATCCGGGTGCGGCCCCGGTATAACCCCGGTCTCAAGACGCCGATCTTCATCGTGCCAGGGCTGGTCGGGATCCTGTTGACCCTCACCATGGTGGCGACTACCGCCATGTCGCTGGTACGGGAGCGGGAACGGGGCACCCTGGAGCAGTTGATCGTGACTCCCATCGCCAAGTCCGATGTGATCCTGGGAAAGATTCTACCCTTCATTGGCGTTGGCTACGTGCAAATGACGGTCGTCCTGCTGCTAGGCCACCTCGTATTTCACGTTCCCATCCGGGGCAGCCTCCTCCTGCTCTATGCGGTGACATTCGCTTTCATTTTCGCGGTGCTGGGGATGGGGCTTCTCATATCCACGGTGGCCCGGACGCAGACCCAGGCCATTCAGCTCAGCATATTCATGATCATGCCGAGCATTCTGCTGTCGGGATTCATGTTTCCCCTGGCGGCGATGCCAAGGGCGATCGGCTGGATTGGGCTGGCGCTGCCCGTCACCTATTACCTGGAGATCCTGCGCGGCATCGTGCTCAAGGGGGTCGGGCTGGAGCAGTTATGGCCCCAGACCCTGGTGCTGATCCTGTTCGGGCTGGTCTTGGTACTGATCAGCGTCAAGCGGTTCGCGAAGACGCTGGAGTAGCCCTGACGGAGTGTTCGCCTGAATTGGAGGGCGGGCCGGATTCCAGCAGCTCGGTCTCCTGCTGCTCTTTCAGCTCGTCGCTCAGGGGCTGCGGATGCGCCCCCATTTTGTCCGGATTCCTGGGGTCGCCTTCGATGTCCAGTTCCTCAAGGCTCTCCTCGTTTGCCCCTTCCGGCTTACCTTCGAATTCCTTGCGCTGCTCGTCGTCCATGCGCCCGTAGACGGCGCCCAGATTCTTGCCCATGGGTTCTCCCTTGCAACTTGTGGCGATCGGTCACGCTCCTGAAACAATGTGGGCGGGTGGGAGCTTTGACACGGTGACGCAGGTCGCATGCGGGCTCAGAATCCTTCTCTATGTCGGACTAGCATTCCTGTTGTTTCCCGATTCCGCCATGGCTCAGCATGGTTGCGCGTTTTTCGGGTTACCACTCGACGAGCAATTCGCGCGATATTCCCCATATTGGGGGGCGGAGGCCTCATTGGGAGTCCATACTGGACATAACATTACGCCTAGTGCCTGAGTATAGGGTCACGGCTTCATCTTGGGTGGTTAAATGCCAGGTTCCCCAGCTTCATTGTGGCCCTATGCATTGCCGTCATCGGCCGCGGCCTTCCGGCCAGTTTGCCGGTTCATCGAGCGGGCTTGTTGCCCCCGCTGCAGGAACCGGATATAGTCCAGTCCCATGCGATTGCTGATTGGCATTATTCTGCTACTCACCCAGCTCCGCCCCGTGCTCGGTGCGGGGATGTGTCTGGGAGTTGCAGCTCGTGCCGGTGAGCATTGCACCGCGCCGATGAAAGACATGTCTCCGCCCGACAACCGGTCACCCCAGAGTCCGTCAGATACTTGTCCCTTGATGACAGTGTGCCTTCCCGGTAGTCCCGTGGTTCCCCAAGCCGCGGTCCGGCTCTTCGACTATCCACTTCAGGCCGCCGTTCCCCACTCCAACCCGGTTGCCTTACTCACCGCCGACCCGATCGCCCCGCCGCAACCGCCTCCCATAGTCTGAGTCAAGCTTCGGGCCGTTAGTGTGTCTGGCACTCCCGTGTCAGACGCTTGACTCTGCGTGCGGGCAGGTGTCCCGCGTGCCTTCGGCTGCCAACTTGGGTCCCGAGGGCAGTGAGGAAGACATGATGCGAACGATCCTGACTCTCCTGGCGGGCTTCGCGGTCGGGCTGCCGGTCGGCCTGCTGGCGCAATCGCCTTCGCGTACCGACACCCTGCTGGCCCGGCTCACCGCTGAGGCCGTGGCCACCGCACCGGCAATCCGTCGCAGCGACGCCATGGCTCGTGCTGCGTCTGCCCGCATCCGCCCAGCTGGGGCACTTCCCGACCCAATGATGAGCGCCGGGGTCATGGACCTCACATTGCCCAACTTTCGCTTCCACGAAAGCGACTTCACCGAAGTTGACGTCGAGCTGTCTCAGCAGATTCCCTGGCCAGGCACCCTCGGCGCACAGACCCGCGCGGCGCAGGCGACGGCGTTGAGCGCGGCGGCGAACGTCTCGGAGCTTCGCCGGGAGATCGCACTACGGGTGGCAATGCTGTACTACCGGCTCCGATACCTCGTTACCGCCCAGCAAACACTCGCTCACCAACGTGGCCTGCTCCAGACCGGGGTCGAGGTGTCGACCGCGCGCTATGGGACGGGGAGCGTCGCCCAGAGCGATCCGCTGCTGGCACGGGTGGCACTGGCCCGGCTTGGAGCCGAAGAGGCGGCCCTCGGCGCCGAGGAGGCGGGCCTTCGAGCCGACCTCAAGGCGTTAAGGGGGGTGAAGCGGTCAGAGCAGCTGGATATTGCGCCGATCGCCTCCGATTCGGTGTACACCGTCATTGCGGGAGACAGCTTGCATGCTGCTCACCTCGCCGCTGCCCGTCCGCTCGAAACCCATCCTCGCCTGGAAGCTGCCCGCGCTTCGCTCGAAGCCGCTCGCCAAACCGTGACTGCCGAAGCACTGGGCGGCCGACCCGACTTCGAGTTTTCAGCGCGATACGGCGCGCGGCCCCTCGGATCCGATTTCTTCTCCGCGTTCATTGGCATCCGCCTTCCACTGTGGGCTGGGCGGAAACAGCGAAGACTGGTCGAGGCGGCCCAGCTCGACGCCGAGGCGGCCCAGCACGCACTGGAGGAGGATGAATCGGCGTTGGGAGCGGAGCTGGAGCGAACCCTGGCGGAAGCTCAGGCAGGAGAGCTGCGATTGAATCTGCTCGTGGAATCCGTACTCCCCGCTGCCCGCGAAGGCGTCCAGTCAGTCCTCCGAGGCTATCGGGTCGGCCAGACCGAGTTTCTGAGTGTGCTGATGGCGGAAGATGCGCTATACCGCGCTGAATTGGAGACCGCCCAGGTCGCCTCGGAACACCTGACCCATCTTGTGATGCTTGAGCTGCTGCTCGGCCCAGAGGAGAGCCACTAATGTCACGTCATGCAGGAATGTTCTGGTTCTGGTCGGTCGCACTGGCAGCGATCGGAACGACTGGATGCGGAGACCCCAAGGCGGCTCGACCCGCGGCCGATACCGGCGGAATGCAGGGCATGGCAGGGATGCCGATGCCGGGGGATTCCGGCGTGCCGCTCGACCGCTCCGCTGCCTCGCGCCTCGGGATCACGTTCGCGCGCGCCTCCAGCCGGCCGGTCCGCTCCGCAATCCGACTGGCCGGTAGCCTGGCCTATGCCGAACCGCGACGCGCCTACGTGAATGCACGGGTGAACGGCTGGGTCGAACATCTCAACGCCGATTACGTCGGCAAACCGGTGCGGGCGGGGGAGGCGCTTCTTTCGCTCTATTCGCCCGAACTGGTCAGCGCTCAGGAAGAGTACCTGGCCGCACGGCGCCTGGGCGACCCTTCGCTGGTCGAGGCTGCCCGGCGCCGGCTCTCGTTGTGGGACATCGCGGAGCAGGATCTCGCTGAACTCGAGCGCACGGGAACATCTAAGCGGACACTGACGATCAGGGCACCCCGTTCCGGCGAAATCATGGAGAAGATGGTCACCGATGGCCAGGCGGTGCATGCCGGGGACAACCTGTTCCTCATCGCTGACCGTGCCGTGCTTTGGGTTGATATGGCCATCCCTGAGATGGACGCGCAGCACGTGAGGACGGGAACTCCGGTTGCCGTCAGCGTTAACGCGCTGCCGGGTCGCAGGTACCCCGGAAAGGTCACGTTCATTCAGCCGAGCCTGGATGAGCGCACCCGGACGCTGACCGCACGCATCGAAGTGACCAATCGAGATGGTCAGCTTCGCCCAGGGATGTTCGCGACCGGGGAAATCTCCACCGAAGGCTCAGCCTCCGTCACCGTTCCGCTTGAGGCAGTATTGCCGACCGGGACCCACAACCTGGTCTTCGTCAACCGGGGCGATGGCTCATTTGTGCCGCGTGAAGTTGTTGTTGGTGCTCGAGGCGATTCACTGGTGGAAATTCGGCAGGGACTTAAACCCGGTGATGAGGTCGTCGCATCCGCGACCTATCTGCTGGACTCGGAAACCAATCTCGCGGCTGCCATGCAGGGACTGATGCTTCAAATGGGCATGGGTTTGAATATGGGCGGGATTCCGAGGGATTCCTCAGCTGGGAGCCGGCCATGATCGCCATGCTGATCGCATGGTCACTCTCCCGTCGCGGTCTCATTTCGGCGGCGGCGCTGGGGTTGCTGGTTGCCGGGGTCTTGTATGTGCGATCAATGCCGGTCGACGCCATTCCGGACCTGTCTGATGTTCAGGTGATCGTTTACACCGATTATCCCGGGCAGGCTCCCCAGGTGGTAGAGAATCAAGTCACCTACCCTCTCGTGACTGCACTCCTCGGGGTTCCCCAGGTGAAGATCGTTCGAGGCCAGTCGATGTTCAGCACCTCCTTTGTATACGTGATATTCCAGGAGGGAACCGACCTGTACTGGGCACGATCGCGGGTGTTGGAACGGCTCAACGCGGTGCAATCACGCCTCCCGACGGGGGCGAAGACCGAGCTGGGGCCGGACGCGACCGGCGTGGGCTGGGTCTTCCAGTATGCCGTGGTGGGAGATGGGTACTCGCCCGCCCAGCTTCGGTCGGTTCAGGACTATCAGCTGCGGTACGCGCTTCAAGGCCTCAACGGCGTTGCCGAAGTCGCGAGCCTGGGCGGCTACGTGCGACAGTACCAGGTGCTCCTGGATCCCACCCGGTTACGAGCCTACAACGTCACGGCAACGGACATCATCGATGCGGTTCGATCCGCCAATCAGGACATCGGGGCGCGCACGGTCGAGGTGGCAGGCAGCGACTACGCCATTCGGGGACTGGGCTACTTCCGCGGCGTCCAGGACATCGCCCAAGTAACCGTCGGCTCGGCCAGCTCGGGTGGCCGATCCCTCCGGGTAGGGGATGTCGCGGACGTTACCGTGGGGTCCGACCTCCGGGTGGGCTTTGCCGACCTGAACGGCACGGGCGAAGCGGTAGGCGGGGTCGTCGTGATGCGGATTGGGGCGAACGCGCTCGATGTGGTCTCTCGAGTCAAGGCCAAGCTGGCGGAGGTCACCCCATCCCTGCCGGCTGGGGTGCGGGTCGTCACGACCTACGACCGCACCGATCTCATCCAGCGGTC
>JBDTTZ010000108.1:0-2479 GCA_040008015.1 Gemmatimonadota bacterium | reverse complement strand
GTGGAACGCCGGGTCGCAGGACCGGTCAACGGGAGCCACAGCCGGAACGTGGCACCGCCTCCCGGTGTGTCGCTGACCCGGATGGAGCCGCCATGGGCCTCCAGCGTCTGCCGCACCAGCGTCAATCCCAGGCCGGTCCCATCGGACTTGCTGGTGAAGTAGGGATCGAAGATTCGCGACTTCCGGTCGGCCGGTACCCCGGGACCGTGGTCGGCAACGATGACCTCCACCCCGGAGTCGCGCTCGCTGACCACGACGTCCAGCACGCCCGACCCGTTCATCGCTTCCACCGCGTTGCGCAGGATGTTACCCATTGCGCGGCGGAGGGGATCATAGTGCCCGACGATCGTCAACCGGCCCGGAATCTGGTTGAAACGGGGAGTGACAGTTTCCGGCACCGACGTGCGGGTCAGCTCGTCCAGCAGCTCCCCAAGATCGACTTCGGCCGGCGGTCCTTCCGGCAACCGTCCCAGCTCGGTGAACTCGCGCGCCATCTGTTCCAGCCGCCCCGACTCCGCCGCGATCACGTCGAGCATCTCGCCCTGGTCCGGCGTCCCCAGCCGCTTGAGCTGCACCAGGGCAAAGCGAATCGGGGTGAGCGGGTTTTTCATCTCATGGGCCACCCGGCGGGCGACCTCCTGAAAGGCGCGCAGCCGTTCCGCTTCCAGCTCCCGGGAGCGGCCCAGCTCGAGGTTGGATGCCATCTCCCGAAGTGCGGTGCGAAGCGCCGTGAATTCGGGCGCTCCCCGCTGCGGCTGGTCCGGCGGCAGCGATTCGTGGCGGCGAATATGCCCGGTCCACCCGATCAGCTCTTCCATCGGCCGGCTCATCTGGCGCGACAGGTGCCCGCCCAGCCGGACCGAGGCATAGATCAGCACCCCGCCGAAGGCCAGCAGCACCAGCGTCAGCGCGCCGGAGTAGATCCGGGTGTAGGTGCTGGCCTGCTGCACCCGGGTGAGCGCGCCGTTCAGACTGGCGACGTGCTGGGCCAGTGCCGTCCGCTCGGCGGCATTCAATCGGGTGGTATCGAGCACCTCCACCAGGGCGCGGCCCGAGTTCCCCACCTGCTCGATGGCGCCGCGACCGGCCGCGACCGGGTCGCTGGCACGCAGGGTCAGCGCCCAGCCGACCAGCGCGATCGCGGTCGGCACGGTACCGAGGGCGATCAGGACCAGGAGGATGCGTTGCCGGAACGAGAGCGCCATGACCGAAAGCTACCACAGATTTCGCAGACTCGCCGCAGATTTCGCAGATCCACCCACAGATTTCGCGGATGCTGTGGACTATCTGCGTAATCTGTGGTTGCGTAATCTGAGTAATCTGCGGTTGTGTAATCTGCGGACTATCTGCGGTTGTGTAATCTGTGGAACGCCCAGCCGGCCAGTGCGCCGATCAGTGCCGCCGCCCACTCGCTCGTCGCCCCGATCTGCAAACCAAACCCGGCGGGAACCCCGGCCAGGCCGATCAGGAACGTGAGAGCGATGATGGTCCACCAGACTGAGGCTCGTCCCCCTGACCGTCCCGCCCAGTAACCGATCGGCACCCAGAAGCCCGCCAGCCACAGCATGGTCAGCCAGGGAGTGCCGGGCCCGAAGTTGTGCGCGAAAGGCAGTACGAAGCTCCATCCCCAGCTCGCGCTCACCCGGACATTCCCGGCGACTTCGGCCCTGGGGTCCCTCGCGTCCAGGTGGTAAACGGCACCGTCGTACTTCACCCGGATCGCCAGCGGCTGGTCCGGGTTTTCCGGAATCGCTCCCGGCAGCACGATGGACGGACTGCGGAGTCGAAGCCCGTCCAGCCGGGTGCGCAGGTGAAAGACCAGGTCGCGGCGGCTGGCTCCCAGCAGCAGGATTTCCCGCTGATGATCGTCGAAGATGCTGAAGATGGGAGCGGTGCGCTCGGTCAGGGTTCCACTCCGGGCTCCAACATTTACTTCGAAGCTCGGCCGCGCCAGCTCGCCCCGCACCACATCGCTCTCGGCAAACCTGCCGCTGCCCAGTGGCAGTCCGTTGAGGGTTACTCGCGAGACCGTCCCCGTGAACCGGTCAAACTGGGCCAGCTCCGGCGCCCACTGGCCGTAGTACACGCTGTCCGTCGGGCGCCGCTCGAGAGCCCAGGCCGCAAAGGTCTGCTGCAGCAGCCACAGGATTATCCCGCCGGCAGCGAGCCGGAGCGCGACCACCGGGGAAGGGAATACCAGTCGCGAAAGGCCGGGCGCCAGCCAGATGCCGAGCATGCCGCCGGCGCTGTTGGTCAACAGGTCGCTCAGGGAGGCATCGCGGCCGGTGATGATGCTGAGCTGGAGGACCTCCACCGTCAGTGTGGTCAGCCCTACGATCACCAGCGCACGCGGGCGGGAAACCCCCATCAGGCTGAGTCCGATGCCCAGGGGAATGAAGAGCAGGATGTTGAGCCCGACGTCCACCGCGCCGAGGTCGCCGCAGACCAGGCACCAGATATTGGTATCCGCGGCGGTCTG